>JBJSYW010000137.1:0-3830 GCA_046089985.1 Chloroflexota bacterium | reverse complement strand
CGGGCGTGCAGATACCAGAAAAATATCACTGAAAACGGTTAACAATTATCGCTATGTGTTCATTGATGTCGTTCCTATGCGGACACTGCGGCAAGAGTTTGGTTTCTGGCGCTTTCAGTTTATTGATCTGGCGCACCTGATGATCTACGCAGTGATGCACCCGCAGTCAAAATATTGGCTGGCCGTATTGGGAAAGATGGAAGGCATAAAAGTCGCCCTGTTTATGAAAACCAATAGAGCGCCCGAGGCCAAATAGCTAACCCAATATGCAGTTAGTCGTCATCTCGCACAAAGAAACCTGGAGATCGCCAACTTCGCCATCCGGTTACGTCACCGTGGGCGGTTTCCCATTCCAGATGAGCGCCATCGCCGAGCTATTCGATCATACCCGGCTGGTGACTGCCCTGCGAGCCGGTCCGCCCCCCTCCGGGGCGCTCCCGCTAGCAGGCAAAAACCTGGTCGTCACCCCGCTGCCCGAGCCGGCCGGGGTGGAATGGAAGCGCAAGCTGGCGATGCTGGTCTGGGTCCCGCGCCACCTGCCGTTCCTGTGGCGGGCGGTGAGCGATGCCGATGCGGTACATACCCCGGTCGGCGGTGATATCGGTACGGTGGGCATCGTGATCGCCTTGCTGCAGCGCAAGGCGCTGTTTGTGCGCCATTGCGGAACCTGGGGCCGGCCAGTATCCACCATCGACCGCTGGCTGATGCGTCTGCTGGAAAAGATCGCCGGCGGGCGCAACGTGGTCCTTGCCACCGGCGGCGGAGACCGGCCGCCTTCTACCGCGAATCCGAACATCCACTGGATTTTCTCGACACCCCTTACCCGGTCAGACCTGGCGGCGCTGCCGCAGGCGCAGCCCTGGCAGCCCGGCCGGCCGCTGCGGCTGATCACGGTGGGCCGGCTGGTGGATGACAAAAATATCGACGCCCTGCTCCAGGCGCTGCCGTTGATCCAGAAAGAGCAGCCGGCCGTGCACCTGGATATCGTTGGAGAAGGCGAGCGCCTGCTGCAGCTCCAGCAAGCCGCGGCTTCACTTGGGCTGCACAGCGCCGTAACCTTTCACGGCAACGTATCGCACGAGCAGGTGCTGCGCCTGCTGGCCGGCGCCCACCTGTTTGTTTTTCCCTCGCGACGAGAGGGGTTCCCGAAAGCCGTGCTGGAAGCGCTGGCCTGCGGGCTGCCTGCTCTCACCACCCCGGTCTCGGTGCTGCCCTACCTGCTGCGCGGAGGGGCCGGTCAACTGTTGCCCGATCCCGGGCCGCAGGCCATCGCCCAGGCGGTCCTGGCGCTGAGCAGCCGCCCAGAAGGCTTGCGGGGTATGGCCGATAACGCCCGCCAGACCGCGCTGGCCTATACGCTGGAAGCCTGGCGAGATGCCATCGGCGCCGAGCTGCAGGCGGGCTGGGGAAGAGCGCTGTCTGGTCTGGCGGAATCTGGCGTCTACCAGGAGCCGGCCGGCTGATATCTATGGCCAGGAAAGTTAACGCTGTTCCGGGAAGAATAAAAGTCCTGTCGGTGATCGGCACGGTGGGGTTGGGCGGCAGCGAGCGGCAGCTTTACCTGCTCATGAAGCATATCGATCGCCAGGTTTTCGACCCGCACGTGCTGGTTTTCAACCGCATCGGGGTGGATGTGCTCGAGCCCGCTTTCCAGCAAGCCGGCGTTGCACTGCACTGGATCCCACCAGACTGTACTGGGATTTACCGCCGAACCCGCTTCATCACGGGCCTGCTCAAGGATCTGAAGCCGCACATCGTCCACTCTTGGACGGCGCACGATAACCCTTATGCCGCTGTATGCGGCGGGCTGTCGGGCACACCGCTGCGACTGGGCTCCATCCGCACCTCCTTGAAGGCGCCCAGCTTTTCGGAGCTGCCAGCCGCATACCGCTGGGCCTCGCTGCATAGTACGGGAAAGCTGGTGGTCAACTCGCAGTCGCTGGTCGAAGAGCTGCAAGCGGCCGGCCTGGCGGAAAGCAAGCTCTATCGCCTGCCCAACTGTGTCGAGATATCCCCTCTTCCCGAGCAGCCCCGGCTTCCGGCAGATCTGGGAATCGCTCCCGGCCGGCGGGTGATCGCCATGGTGGCCAATTTGCACGCCACCAAGAACCACTTTATGTTCATCGATGCCCTGGCGCAGGTGGCCGACGAATTCCCCGATGTGCTCGGGCTGATCGTCGGCCAGCCGATCCCCTCCGAACCCGAGATGCCCGAACGGCTGCAAGCGGCCATTCACACGCATCGCCTGGAGCGCCGGGTGATCCTGGCCGGGCTGCGCTCCGATGTGCCCGAGCTGCTGCCGGCCTGCTATGCTTTCTGCCTGACCTCCTATACCGAAGGGCTGTCGAATGCGCTGATGGAAGCCATGGCCGCCGGACTTCCCGTCGTGGCCACCCGGGTCAACGGCGCTCCAGAGCTGGTCCGGGAGGGCGAGACCGGCTACCTGGTGCCGCCGGACGATGTAACCTCCCTGGCTGCCTACTTGCGCTTCCTGCTATCAAACCCCGAAGCTGCCCACCGGATGGGACAGGCGGGGCGTCAGCGCATGCTGGATCATTTTAGCCCGCAGCAAGTCACCCGCCAGATCGAAGCATTTTACCAGGCCGGACTGGGCTGCATCGCTCCGGCATCCTCTGGATCCCGCGAGCCTGCAAATTAAGAAAGATCCCTGTTGAGAGATATCGTCTATTCCTCTGCATTTACGGATATCGAGGATGAACGGGAAAGTCGCTCCACCTCTGAGCCGGATAGTTTATCTATAGTCAAAATCCTCGCCTTTCTGGCGTTGAATGTGCTGCTCACCCAACTGGCCAGCCGCAGCCAGACATTCTCTACCATCTATGCACTGGTCACATTTTTGATAGCTTTCGCCTGGCTGGCCAGCGACAAAACCCCTATCCGGGTGATCTACGCCACCGCTTACATCACCGGTGCTGAACTAATCTGGCGCGGGACGTATGCAGCGATCTTTTCCGAGTCGGGTAAGTATGCGGTGGTCCTGTTCTTGGGGTTGGCCCTGCTGCGGTACCGCTTATTCGCGCGGGCCAACAAAGTATTCATCTTCTATTTTCTATTGCTGCTTCCATCGCTGCTGGTAATGCCGTACTTTGACCGCGAGCAGATCTCCTTCAACCTCAGCGGTCCGCTGGCGCTGGCTGTAGCCAGTGTCTTCTTCTCGACCCAGACCATTGATCGAGAGAGGATGAAGCGCATTCTGCTCGCCATCCTGGCCCCCACCGTGGGCCTCGGGACACTGGCGGCGTTGGACATCATCACCGCCACCGACCTGGTGATCAGTGGCGAATCAAATTATGCCACTTCCGGCTGGATCGGCCCGAACCAGATGGCAGCGGCGATGGCGTTGGGGGCAATGGTGGCGATTTATTACGCCCTGGTAGAACAGCGCAGCCGGGTCATCCGCCTGGGGATGGTGAGTATGGCCGTCTGGCTGTTCGTCCAGTCGATGTTCACCTTCTCGCGCGGCGGGGTCTATAACACCAGCCTGGCGCTGCTGCTGGCCAGCTTTTTCCTGCTGCGCGACCGGCGCTCGCGCTGGACGTTGCTCGCCGTTGGAACGGCCAGCATCCTGCTCGGTTATTTTCTCATCTTCCCCTGGTTTGATAACCTGTCCGGCGGGGCGCTGGCCGAGCGCTTTCAAAGCACCGACTCAACCGGCCGCTATGAGATTGCCCAGGCCGATTGGTACGTTTTTAAGACCCATCCGGTGCTTGGCGTTGGCCCGGGGCAATCCAATGCGTACCATGCGTTGTTCTATCGCCGTGCGAGCGCCCATACCGAGTACACCCGCCTGTTGGCGGAACATGGCAGCC
>JBJSYW010000136.1:0-8941 GCA_046089985.1 Chloroflexota bacterium | reverse complement strand
GACCGGTCGGTGCTGCGGCCCGATATGCTGGCGCTGGAAGCGGCCCTGGACGACGAGCTTTCGCCCAACCCGGCCCGGCCGGCGCAGGCCAACGAAGTGGAAATGCGCCTGATCTTCCCGCACTGGCGCAGCGGCACACTGCCGCTATCGCCGCGCTTGCGGCACCTGTTCCCAACCGCCTACGAGGCGCCGCGCATCCTGTTCACGCTGGTGGACGGCGAGACCGGCGAGCGCATCCCCGGCTGGGTGGTGCGCGACCGGCGCTATGTGTTCGGGCTGTCCGGTTGGTACGAGGCGAAGGGCGTGATGCCCGGAAGCGTGATCAAGGTGCGCCGGGGGCAGAAAAACGGCGAGGTGGTCATCCAGACCGACAGCCGCCGCCCCAGCCGCGAGTGGATGCGCACCGTGTTGGTGGGGTCCGATGGCGGGGTGGTGTTTGCGATGCTGAAACAGGTGGTCAACACCCCGTTTGACGAACGCATGGCAATCGCAGTGCCAGACCCGAAGGGGGTGGAACAGGCGTGGGGCAACCAACCGCGCGAGCTGCCGCCGTTCGAACGCACGGTGGTCAATACGCTAAAAGAAATGGCCAAGCTCAACCCGCAAAGCCATGTGCACGCCAGCGAACTATACGCCGCCATCAACATTATCCGCCGGTCGCCGCCGGGGCCGATCCTGGCGCTCCTGGCTTCCCGTCCGTGGTTCACCCACGTCGGCGACCTGCACTATCGGATGAGCGACGCTGATTATAATTAGGCTGTAGGCGCAGAGGCTTTCCCTTCGCCGCAGCCACAAGCCCGTGGAGGCCTGAATTGGCAGAAATCAAGCGCTTAAGCCTGGTAAAACCGACCACCAAAACCCGCTTCCACATCGATTTCGATTGGTGGAGCCAGAACGACCGCGATTGGCGGGTGTATTTGCGCAGCTTCCTGTGCCCCGAGCACCAGCAGGCCTACGCCAAGCTGGATATCTTCGAACAGGTCGATTGGGTGGACCCCGATACGGCCGAGGTGCAGCAGGTGGATGGGCTGCAGAACATCCTGATCACGCACTGCGCCCGGCAGCCGTCGTTCTTCACCCAACACTCCACGCTGGTCGACTCGGTGTTCCGGGTCTTCCTGGCAAACGGCAACACGCCGCTCAGCCCGGATGAACTGGCCGAGCAGTTGGGGCGCGACGCGCTGACCATTCTGAAGACCATCTCCGGTCTGCGGGTGTACAAGGGCCTGCGGCCCTGCCTGGATTAGGTTCTGGGTGGTGGTGGGAAATTGGCGGTGAACCGCCATCCAGTGGATGGATTTTCCACGTACTTCGGCCGGGGCAGAAACTGCGCAAAGGCGCTGCCCAGGCCGAAGCTGTTTAAAGAAAAATCGTCGGCAGTGCCCCTGGCAAGGATCGAACTTGCAACCTTAGCATTAGAAGTGCTCTGCTCTGTCCATTGAGCTACAGGGGCAAGGCGTCAGAAATTATAATTCATTTTCCTGCTGCAAGGCCCAGTGATAGACCGCCGGCCAAAAGTTGATCGCGTTCCGCGAGAAGATTTGAACTTCAATCGCCCAAATTACCGATATAATTGTCTGAGTGTATTTATCGATCGATTCCTTTTATTGGTTCACTCGCCAGGATGGGGAAACCGGATTGGCAAGGAGAGAGATTACCGGTGGACGGCGCGCCATGTATGCGCCAGGAGCAGGAACATGTTAAAAAATCCGCTCAAACCTGATGACTATCGGCCGGACTCTGAGCGCTCATCAGAGACACAGTATTCCGACCTTGGCCCCTTCAACTGGCGCATTTCACTGCGTACGCCGGCCTGGCGCCCACCCACGGATGTGTTCGAGACCGAATCGGCCATCATCGTGCGGGTGGAGATCGCCGGGATGCGCCAGGAAGATCTCGCCATCGAACTCAACGGGCGACTGCTGACCATCCGCGGCGTCCGCCAGGATATTAACGAGCGCCGCGCCTATCATCAGATGGAGATCCGTTTTGGCGAGTTCAGTATCGACCTTGAGCTGCCCGCCTATGTTGAGGTGAGCCAGGTGCAGGCGATCTATACCGACGGCTTCCTGCGCCTGACGCTGCCCAAGGCCCGCCCAAGACAGATCTCGATCCATGACTGAAACACCCTGCATTGGGGAGATTGATGCCCGCATCACGATGGAACAGCAGCATCCAGGATATGCTCAACTGGCTGGATGAGGAAAATGACAGCCTGGACGAGATGATGGCCCAGGCCATTATTCCGCAGTTCGGCCCCAACGACGCCTCGCAGTCGCCTAAATCGAACGGGGCGCCTGAAAGCAGCGATCAGCTGCCCAAGGTGCTGCCCGTGCTGCCGCTGCGCGGGCTGGTGGTGTTCCCACAAACGGCTGTGCCGCTCACCATCGGGCAAACCCGCTCGATCCGCCTGGTGGACGATGTGATGGCGGGCGATGAGCGCCTGATCGCGCTGGTCACCTCGCGCAACCCGGACCTGGAAACCCCCGGCCCGGACGACCTGTACGGGTTCGGGACGGTGGCAATGGTGCACCGCATGTTCCGCGCCCCCGATAACACCATCCGGCTGGTGGTGCAGGGGCTGGTGCGCTGCAAGGTGAGCCAGTACGTGCAGGAAGAGCCGTACCTGAAGGCCGAGATCGAAGCCGCCCCAGAGCTGGTTGAAGACGGGCTGGAACTGGAAGCGATGGCGCGCAACGCCCGCAACCAGTTCGAGCACATCGCAGACATGGTGCCGTCGATCCCACGCGAGCTGGTCGGCTCGGTGGTCTCCATCGAAGACCCGCTGCAGACGGTCTACACCATCGCCAACTTCCAGCGCATGGACCTGGACGATGCCCAGCGGCTGCTGGAAATGGACTCGACCTCGGAGAAGCTGCACCGGCTGGTGAGCATCCTGGCGCGTGAAGTAGAGGTACTCGAGATCGGGCAGAAGATCCAGAACGAGGCCCGCTCGGAGATCGACAAGGTGCAGCGCGAGTACTTCCTGCGCGAACAGTTGAAAGCCATCCAGCGCGAGCTCGGCGAGGCCGACGAGCAGGCGGTGGAGGTGGAGGAGTTCCGCAAGAAGATCGATGAAGCGCTGATGCCGGAGGAGGCGGGCAAACAGGCGCGCCGCGAGCTGGACCGGATGAGCCGCCTGCCCACCGCCGCCGCCGAGTATGGTGTGATCCGCACCTACCTGGACTGGCTGGTGTCGCTGCCCTGGGCGCAGACCACCCCCGACAACCTGGAGATCGCCAACGCCCGCCAGGTGTTGGACCAGGACCATTACGGGTTGAAGGATGTCAAAGAGCGCATCCTGGAATACCTGGCGGTGCGGGCGCTGCGCAAACTGCGGGCCGACGAGCTGCTGCCGGAAAGCAGCGAGGCGATCCGCCACACGCGCGAGGGCGTGATCCTGTGCTTTGTGGGGCCGCCGGGGGTGGGCAAGACCTCGCTCGGGCGCTCGATCGCCCGCGCCATGGGGCGCAAGTTTGTGCGCATCTCGTTGGGGGGGATGCGCGACGAAGCCGAGATCCGGGGTCACCGCCGGACCTACATCGGGGCCATGCCGGGGCGCATTTTGCAAGCGCTGCGGCGGGTTGAATCGCACAACCCGGTGTTCATGCTAGACGAGGTGGACAAGTTGGTGTTTGACTTCCACGGCGACCCGGCCTCGGCGCTGCTGGAAGTGCTGGACCCGGAGCAGAACGCCGAGTTCCGCGATCACTACCTGGAAGTGGCCTATGACCTGTCGCCGGTGATGTTCATCACCACTGCCAACCAGCTGGAGCCGATCCCGGAGCCGCTGCGCGACCGGATGGAGATCATCAACCTGTCGGGATACACCGAGAACGAGAAGATCGCCATCGCCCGCGGCTACCTGATCCCGCGCCAGTTGAAGGAGAACGGGCTGCGCGAGGGCGAGGTGAGCTTCACCACGTCTGGGCTGCAAAAGATCATCCGCTCCTACACCCGAGAAGCCGGGGTGCGCAACCTGGAGCGCGAGATCGGGGCAGTGTGCCGGAAGGTAGTCACCCAGATCGCCGAACACAAGCTGGAAAGCCTGGAAGTGACCCCGGAGAAGGTGACCGAGCTGCTGGGCCGCCCGCACTTCTTCAGCGATGAAGAGATCGCCTGGCGCACCTCGGTGCCGGGGGTAGCCACCGGGCTGGCCTGGACGCCATTTGGCGGCGATGTGCTCTTCATCGAAGCCACGCGCATGCCGGGCAGCAAGGGATTCCAGATCACCGGCTCGGTGGGCAACGTGATGCAGGAGTCGGCCCGGGCGGCGCTGTCCTATGTGCGCTCCAAGGCCGCCGCGCTGCAGCTGGAGGCAGATTTCTTCGACAGCAACGACATCCACCTGCACATCCCCGCCGGGGCCACCCCCAAGGACGGCCCGTCGGCTGGGGTGACCATGGCGGTGGCGTTGGTATCGCTGATCTCCGGGCGGGTGGTGCGCCGCGAGGTGGGCATGACCGGCGAGATCACGCTGCGCGGCCAGGTGCTGCCGGTGGGGGGCATCAAAGAGAAGGTTCTGGCAGCGCACCGTTCCGGGTTGAAGACGATCATCCTGCCCACGTATAATCAGGGCGACCTGGAAGATATCCCTGAGGAAGTGCGCAAAGAAATTCATTTCATCTTTGCCGAGAGTGTGGATGACGTGCTGAGTGCGGCGCTTGAGCCGCCGACCGCTGAACTTGTCGCAGCGCAGGAACCGCCCGCTGCCCCTTCCATCGAGAACGCCAAGGATGCGACCGCATGAAAGAAAAGGTTCTGCTGGTTGAAGACGACCGCACTATGCTGACCCTGCTCAGCACCCTGCTGCGCTTTGAAGGCTTCGAAGTGGCGCAGCTGGTGGACGATGAGCATTTGGAAGATGCAATGAACACCATCCGGCGCGAAGCCCCGGCAGTGATCCTGCTGGATGTGCATCTGCGCCGATTAAACGGCCTCGACCTGTTGGCTGCAATCCGGGCGGACGAAACCACCGCCCGAGCGCGCGTGGTGATGTCTTCGGGATCCGATTTCAGAGAGCGCTGCCTGGCGGCAGGCGCCGATGATTTCGTCCTGAAACCCTATATGCCCGAAGAGCTGATCCGCAAGATCCGGCAGGCATCGGCCGCTCAGACCTGATGAGAGAGTGACCTGTGGGAAAGAAACGCAGCCGTACATCCATGCAGTGGTGTACGATTGATTTACACTTGCACACCCCCGCTTCCAGCGACTTTCAACAGCCGGAAGCCGGCTATTTAGACATTCTGCGGCGCGCCGAAGCGCGTTCGCTGGCGATCATCGCCTTTACCGACCACAACACCGTGGCCGGGTATCGCAAGATGCAGGAAGAGATCCGGCAGCTTGAACTGCTGGAGCGGCTGAAACGCATCCTGCCCGAGGAGCAGTCACGGCTGAACGAATACCGGCGGCTGCTGAACAAGATCCTGGTGCTGCCGGGGTTTGAATTCACCGGCACCTTTGGCTTCCACGTACTGGCGATCTTTCCACCCAACAAGCCGGTGCGCGACCTGGAACACCTGCTGCTGAGCCTGAACGTGGAGGCGGAAGCACTGGACGAAGGGGCGGTGACGATGGGCGCCGCCGAGGACGTGCTGACCGCCTACGAGATGATCGACGAGGCGGGCGGGCTGGTGATCGCCGCCCACGCCAACTCGAGCAACGGCGTGGCGATGCGCGGCTTCCCGATCGGCGGACAGACCAAGATCGCCTACACGCAAGACGTGCACCTGCACGCCCTGGAAGTCACCGACCTGGAGAACAACAGCAAACGCTCCACCGCGGCCTTTTTTAGCGGCACCAAGCCCGAGTACCCGCGGCGCATGCACTGCATTCAGGGCTCCGATGCTCACCGAGTCACCGCCGACCCGGCGCGCAAGAAAAACCTGGGCATCGGCGACCGGGCCACCGACGTGCTGCTGCCGGAGATCTCTTATGACGCGCTGCGCGAGCTGTTCCTGAGCAACGACTTCGGGCGCACCCGCCCGCACCACGCCTCGGCCGAGCCGGCCTTTGATTTCATCCGCGCCGCCCAGGAAGAAGGACCGAACATTGTCCAGGACTTCCACGAGGGGATCACCGTGCGCGGCGGGCACCGCTTCCTGATCATCGCCGATGTGTGCGCGTTCGCCAACACCAACGGCGGCACGCTGTTCATCGGGTTGACCAGCGACCCAAAGAAGCCGGTGAGCGGGATTGTGGAGGCCGAAAGCGCCATCGCCCAGCTGGAGAAGGAAATCAGCAACCGCATCAGCCCGCCGCTGTCGGTGCAGCTGGATATCCACGAGACGGGCGGCAAGAAGATTGTGGTGGCGCTGGTACCCCGCGGCGACGACGCGCCGTATGCGGTGGACGACAATAAGATCTACGTGCGCTCTGAGACCGAGACCGAGCTGGCCGTGCGGGATGAGATCGTGGGCCTGGTGCTGCGCGGGCGCAGCGCCGCTCCGGCGGCCGAGGCGGCCCCGGCGGCGGCCTGGCAGCCCACCCCGGGCTGGAATGCCGCCCAGGCCTGGACGGCCGCCCCGCAGCCGCAGGCCGCGCAGCCGGTGGAGCAGCAGCCGTCGCGCCGGCGCAAACCACGCCGGCAGCCGGTGGCGCCGGCCCAGCTGCCAGACAGCGCGCCGCGCACCGGGGTGGAAGTCACCTCGGTGGAAACCCGCGACGACGAACGCTATTTCACGATGCGCGACCTGCGCAACGGCAACGTGGTCAAGAACGTGACCCAGAAATCGGCCCGCCGGTTATGGCACTACGCCATCACCGCTTATGCCGGGCTGCCGTCCGACCCGGCCCAGGCCAAGATCCAGTGGCAGGGCGACCTGGGGCTGATTCGCCGCCAGAAGCAGGGCGCACAGGTGCGTTACGACCTGATCCAACGCTCGGGCGATGGCTACCGCTATTACTTCGGCGTGACCGACGACGGCATCCACGGCCCGTGGAAACAGCTGGTGGGCATCGAGGATGATTAGGGTCGGGATCGTAACCGTATCGGACCGCTCGGCGCGCGGCGAGCGCCCTGACGCATCCGGACCGGCCCTGGCAGCTGCCGTGCAGCGCCAGGGCTGGCAGGTGCAGCGCCAGGCAGTCGTGCCCGACGAGCAGCAGGCGATCAGCCGGCTGCTGGCTGAATGGGCCGATGCCGGGACGCTGGATGTGCTGCTGACCACCGGCGGGACCGGGTTTGCCGGACGAGACGTGACCCCGGAAGCCACCCTGGCGGTGCTGGACCGGCAAACGCCCGGGCTGGTCGAGGCGATGCGGCTGGAGAGCTTGAAGGTGACGCCGCACGCCATGCTGTCGCGGGCGGCAGCCGGCATCCGCAAGCGCACCCTGATCGTCAACCTGCCTGGCAGCCCCAAGGGCGCGATCGAGAACCTGCAAACGATCCTGCCGGTGCTGCCGCACGCGGTGCAGCTGCTGCAGGAAAACCCGGCCGCCGAGGCCGGTCACCGGGCAGCGAATGAAGGACAAGCATGAGCGATGATGTGAATTTACCGCAGCCAGGCGCTGCAGCTGCAGCCGGGCCGGACAGCGGCGCGGACGAGGCGCCGGTGGCCGATCTGAAGCGTGAAGCCGCACTCGCAACGCCGGCTGAACCGGGCGCCGGTCAGCCAACCGATGGCCAACCCATCGACAGCCAAACTGTCGACGGGCAGTCTATCGACGGCCGGCCAGCTGGAGACCTGCTGCCCGGCCCGGAGCCAACCGCGCGCCTGCGCGAGTTCCTGGTGGAAGTGCTGCAGACGGCCGTGCTGGCACTGGTGCTGTTCCTGGCGATCGACTTCGCCACGGCGCGCATCCGGGTGCAGTCGATCAGCATGCAGCCCACGCTCTACGAGCACGACTTTGTGCTGGTCAACAAGCTGGCCTACCGCTGGGGCGATATCGAACGCACCGATATCATCGTTTTCAACCCGCCGATCAGCGCCGCGCCCGAACCGTATATCAAGCGCGTGATCGGGCTGCCGGGCGACGTAGTGCGCATCGTGGGCGGGAACGTGTACGTCAACGATGAACTGCTGCACGAGAACTACCTGGCGGCCGAGCCAGGCTACAACGGGATCTGGAACGTGCCGGAAGGCTCGGTGTTTGTATTGGGCGACAACCGCAATAACTCGTCCGATTCGCACCAATGGGGGATGGTGCCGATCGAGAACATTATCGGCAAGGCGCTGGTGATTTATTGGCCGGTGGATCACTGGGATGTGCTGCATGAGGCCACAGCCACTGCCGCTGCGCCATGAAACCGCCTGAGCGGGAGCGGGGACCAGGCCTGGCGCTGAACTTTGAGACGCCCGGCCTGGCCTCCGACCTGGAATGGGCTCTGCAAAGCAGCCAGGCCGACGCTGCCCTGGCGGCCGAAGCCTTACTGCACGCCTTCTACCAACCGGTATATTTCATCACCTGCACCCTGGGGGGCAGCGAAGAGGCGCAGCAAAACCTGCTGCGGGCGGTCTTCGTATCGGCGCTGCACAGCCGCTACCGCTATCGCAGCGGGATGGACGCCCGCAGCTGGTTTTACGCCGCGCTGGTGCAGGCCATCCCGGCCGCGCAGCGGCAGGCCTGGCCTCCGCTGGCGGTGACGCTTATGGCATTCAGCGGGCTAAAGACCGGACGGATTGCCCATCTGCTGAAAGTGCCCGAGCAAAAGGTGCGCTACCTGCTGGCCGAATTGGAACGCCGGCCGCAGGCAGCCCTGGAAGAAGCCGGCTGGCAAGTGGACGCGGGCTTCGCCGCCCAGCTGGATGAGGGCTGGCGGCGCGCGCTGCAGGCGCGCTGCCCGGCAGCGCCCATCTCTGATGAAAGCTTTGAACGCCTGGCCGAAGAACTGGCCGGGCTGGCAGAGCGCCAGGGCGCAACGCGCCGGCGCCTGCTGACAGTGCGCGAGCTGGCCCTGGTGGGCCTGGCGATTGCGGCGGTGCTGGGGCTGCTGCTGCTG
>JBJSYW010000135.1:0-4283 GCA_046089985.1 Chloroflexota bacterium | reverse complement strand
TGGGCAGCGGGGTGAAGGTGGGGAACGGGGTCATTGTCGCCGGCGGGGTGGGGGTGTCGGGGATGCGCGTGGGGGGCATGCCGGTCAGGGCCAGGTCCAGGTTGAGCAGCCGCACTACCACCGGGGTTGGCCCGCTGGGGGTAGGGGCGGCTGCCTGATCGGCGCAGGCCGAGGCCAGACCGGCAAATAGCAGCAGAATTCCAACCAGTAAAAATCGTCGCACGGGCGCTCCTATGAAGTATGAAACTTGCGGGTCCAGAAAATCAGCCGGTATTATAACCTGAACCGGCCGCATACCGCCATGAAATCAACCCGGGGCCATCCAGGCTGCAAGCCTGGATGGCCCCGGATCGAACGCCGGTGGATGTGGCGGGGAACTGACGGCACGCGTCAGTGGCGGGCGCCGCGCCCTCAGCCACCGCCGCTGCAGCCCGGCGGCGGGGCAACCCGGATGGCTACCCAGAAGAAACCGCGCCCCTCCACACCGGTGCCGAAGGTGTTGCCCTGCGGGTCACAGAAGATCCAGTTGCCATAGTACGGGCCGGGCTCGGTGGGGGCGCTCATCGGGATGATGATATCGATCGTGCCGCCCGGCGGCACCTCGGCAGCCAGTGGGATCTCGGGTTGGCCTCGCATCCGGTCGCCGTTCAGGAAGAGCACCCGGTAGTCGGTGGTCCAGGTGCAGGTTCCGGCGTTCATAAAGCGCCAGATCTTGGTGAACGACTGCCCGCCCTTGACGCGCGTGTTATCTGGCATGGATTTGTCGCCCAGGTAATCGGCGATGTTGGTGCAGCCGGCGTTGGCCTGGCTGCCCAGCGCGGCCAGGGCCTCCAGCGTAGCCGCGCCGGCGTTCGGGTCAGACACCAGTAGGGCCGGGTTGGGTGTGGCAGTGTGCGCCTGGGCCGCCGCAGGCGGGGCCAGCGTGGGCGGCGGCGCGACAAAGGCCGGGGTGGGGGTAGCGGTGGGAATGAACGGCGAATGAACGCCCTGCTGGGCGGTCAGCGTCTGGGCAGCCAGGGTCTGGGCTAACCCCGGGATTTCTAACCCGGAGGCGGCCGGACTCTGCCCGCCGCTGCACGCGCTGACCAGCAGCGCCGCAGCCAGCAGGGCGGTGAGCAGGCGGATTGATAGGCGATTTGTTCTCATATCGTTACCCATGCAAGCATCGTACCGTTAAGCTACCAGTATTGCCACGGGCTGCGGCCCGGCGTTCAGGCCAGCTCCACTTTCACCGCACAGATCTTGTATTCCGGGATCTTCGCCACCGGGTCCAACGCAGCCAGGGTCAGTTCATTGGCCGAGGCGTCGGGGAAGTGGAAGTTGGCAAAGACCATCCCCGGCGGCACCCGGTCGGTGACCCAGGCCTGGGCCTCGATGGCGCCGCGGCGTGAGCTTACCCGCACGCGCTTCTTCCCGTTGATGCCGATGCGCGCTGCATCGTCGGGGTTGACTTCCACCAGCGCCTGGCTGTAGACTTCCAGCAGCCCGGCCGAGCGGCGGGTCATCTCGCCGCCATGCCAGTGGTACAGAACCCGCCCGGTGTTCAACAACATCGGGTAGTCATCGTCGGGCAGTTCCTGCGGCGGGACGTGCTCAATCGGGGCGAACTTGCCCTTGCCGCGGGTGAACTGGCCGATGTGCAGGATCGGCGTGCCGGGATGGGCGGCGTCTTTCACCGGCCAGTGCAGCCCGCCTTCGCGCTCCAGCCGCTCCAGGCTGACCCCGGCGTAGCTGGGGGTCAGCGCAGCGATCTCGGCCATCACCTGCTCGGTGCCGGTGTAGTCCCAGCCGGCCTGGGGCGCATTCAGGTCCACCTGGCGCAGGCCGCCTTCGGCCAGCATGGCCTGGGCGATCTGGGCGATGATCTGCCAGTCCTGGCGGGCCTCGCCGGGCGGCTCAACCGCCGGGCGCACCAGCTGGATGCGCCGCTCGGTGTTGGTGAAAGTGCCGTATTTCTCGGCGAAACTGGCGCCGGGCAGGATTACATCCGCGTAGGGGGCGGTCTCGGAGGGGAAGATCTCTTGCAGGACGATGAAATCGCACTCCTCCAGGCAGTGGCGGATGTGCTTGCTGTCCGGGTCCGACATGATCGGGTCTTCGCCCATTACATACAGGGCGTGGGTCTTGCCAGTCAGGATGCCCGGCATCATTTCGGTCACCGTCAGCCCCACCGTGCCCGACATCTCTGCCCCGTAGGCGGCCTCGAACTTGGCCTTGACCGCCTCGACGGTCACGTTCTGGTAGCCGGTGTAGACGTTGGGCAGCCCGCCCATATCACAGGCGCCCTGGACATTGTTCTGGCCGCGCAGCGGGTTGACCCCGCCGCCTGAGACGCCCAGGTTGCCCAGCATCATCTGCAGGTTGGCCAGCGACATCACGTTGCGCACGCCGACGATATGCTGGGTGATGCCCATTGCCCACATCACCGCCATCGGTTTATTGGTCGCCAGGATCTCGGCCGCTTCGTACAGCTGCTCGACCGGGATGCGGGTCAGCTCTGAGACGCGCTCGGGGGTGTATTCCGCCACCACCTGGCGCAGCTCTTCAAAGCCCTCGGTGCGCTCAGCGATGAAAGCGTCGTCCTGCCAGCCCTTCTCGAGGATGATATGCATCAGCCCGTTGACCAGCGGGATATCGGTGCCGGGGCGCTGGCGCAGGTGCAGCGTGGCGAACTCGGTGATATCAATGCGGCGCGGGTCGGCCACCACTAGCTTGACGCCGCGCTTGACCACCGCCTGGCGCACCATCGCGCCGAAGACCGGGTGCTGCTCGCTGGTATTGGAGCCAATACTCAGCATCGCCTGGGCGTTTTCGGCGATGGCACGCATCGGGTTTGTCATAGCGCCCGAACCGAAGGAGGCGGCCAGACCGGCCACCGTGCTGGAGTGTCAGAGACGGGCGCAGTGATCGATGTTATTGGTCCCGACCACCTGGCGGGCCAGCTTGCTCATCAGGTAATTTTCTTCGTTCAGGCATTTGGCCGAGCACAGCACGCCGATGCTGCCGCCGCCGTAGGTATCCCGCGCAGCCACCAGCTTCTGGGCGGTGATCTTCAGCGCGGTGTCCCAGTCCACCTCCACCCATTCGCCGCGCCCGGGCGGCTTAGGAGCGCCCTCCAGCAGGTAGCGGCGCACCATCGGGCGGCGCAGGCGCTGCTCGTGGTGGATGAAGTCGTAGCCATAGCGGCCTTTGACACACAGGTGCATGCCGTTGACTTCAGCCTGCGGGTTGGATGTGACGCGGATCACCTTGCCGTCTTTGACGTTCAGGTCGAACTGGCAGCCCACCCCGCAGTAGGTGCAGGTCGTTTTTACGGTTTTATCAGGCAGGCCCAGGCTGAGCGACATCTTGTTGTTCAGTGCGCCGGTGGGGCAGTAGGCCACGCACGCCCCGCACGATTCACAGCGCGCTTCGAGCATGCTGGTATCCGTCCCGGCGACAATGTGCGCGCCAAAGCCGCGCTCGGCCTGGCTCCACACAAAGCGGCCCTGGATCTCGGCGCAGGCGCGCACGCAGCGCATGCACAGGATGCATTTGTTCATGTCGACCCAAACGAACGGGTTGGGGTCGCTGTCAACTACGGCGCGCGGTTTTTTAAGGCTGATTTTTTGGGCATCGATACCGTAGTGGCGCACCCAGTGCATTAGCTGGGTCTCGCCCAGGCTGTGCTCGTACCCGGCGTCATAGTAATTGGAGAGCAGCATCTCCAGGATCACGCGGCGGGATTGGACAATATCCGGGGTTTCTGTCAGCACTTCCATGCCCTGGGTGGCGGGCAGCACGCAGGAAGCCATCGGCAAGCGCTGACCCTTGACATCCACTACGCACAGGCGGCAGCCGCCATAGGGGGTCAGATCTGGGTGGTCGCACAGCGTGGGGATGGTGATCCCGGCCTGCTCGGCGGCGCGCAGGACGGTGGTCCCTTCCGCTGTTTCTATTGTTTTTCCATCGATGGTCAGGGTGATTTTTTTCATTAACCGGCTCCACTTTACCTTGGAATGCAAGTTCCATGTACCTGGTTAAAAAATAACCTGACTAGATTTTAACACAGGCTGCAAAAATTACAAACCGATTGTACGGCAGGTTCAACTCGTTTTGCGGCGGTTGGAGAAAGTTGGTGTGAAAAACCAAACCGGTCGCCGCGCACGGAAACCAAGACGGCCTGTGCGGCGGCGCCGTACAGGCTGTTGGCCAGCGCCATCAACGTCTCGGCGCTCATATGGTGGCTGAGCGGGCTGGCCTGGTAGCGGCCGTCCAGGGGAGTCACCTGCACATCCTGCGGG
>JBJSYW010000134.1:0-10442 GCA_046089985.1 Chloroflexota bacterium | reverse complement strand
GGTGACCAGGTACTCGACCTGGCGTCGGTCCAGGTAGGCCGCCAGGGCAGCTTCGTCCCGGATGAACGGCACGACCTCCGGGGAGACCAGGCCGGCCAGATCCACCAAGCGGCGCCCGCCGAAGTACCCCAGCGCGCCGATATCGTGGGCGGCCACCAGCGCGTCCGGGGGAGTATTCGCAGCCACCCAGCGCGCCGCCGCCACCATCTCACTCTCGATAATGGCCACATCGCGGGCATATGCGTTGGCCCCCACTCCCCAGAAAGCCGCGCACAGCAGCGCCAGGCTGAGCGCCAGCATGCGCCCGGTGATGCGCCGCAGCGCAAAGCTCGAGTCCAGCCGCAGCCAGCCGGCCAGCCCGGCCAACCCGGCCACGAAATACACCGGCATTGCCGGGATGATATAGCGCCCGTACTGGTAGGTGACCGGCAGGCGCAGCGCGTATAGGCCGATATAACCCGCCAGCCACAACAGCGCCGCGGCGATGCGCTGATCACGCCGCTGCCAGGCGCTCACGCCCAGCAGCGCCAGCCCCGGCAGCAGCAGCACCCCTGCGCCAATCAACGGCAGGCTGTACATCCCGCCCAGCCGCTGCAGCAGCGGCAGCTCGCGCAGCACGGCATACTCGGCCTGCTTGGCAAAGAAGGTGTTCGGCCAGGGCGTGCCGGTCAGCAGCACATTGAACAACAGGTACGGCAGGCCGGGCAGCAGCGTTCCCAGCGCAAAACGTATCGCTGCGCGTGCCCGGGCGGTCAGCGGGCCGGGGCGCAGCAGCAGCACCCACAGCGCCGGACCGACCAGCGTCAGCCCGTCGGGGCGCACCCACAGCGCTGCGCCCACCAGCAGCCCGATCCGGAACGGCTGGAGCGGCTCTTCGCACAGCCAGGCCAGCGCCAGCAGCGCCAGCCAGCCCATCATCAGCGTCTCCATCCCCGAGCCGGCAGCCCAGGCCAGGTGCCACTCGAAGACCAGGAACAGGCCGGCCCAACGCGCCGCCCGCGGCGCAGCCGGCTGCCAGGCGCGCAGCAGGCGCATCCCGGTCAGACCGATGCCGGTCAGCGCGACCCAGCCCAGCAGGTAGGCCCACAGGCGCGCTTCGATCCCCAGCCGGCGGCCGGCCGCCAGCAGCGCCGTCCACAGCGGCGAGGTCGACCCGCCCGATGGGTCGCCCGGCCAATAGGCCCACTGGCCCAGCTCGGCCAGGCTGCGCGCATACGTCTGGTGGATCCAGGCATCGTCCAGCGGGAACCCCGGGCCAAGCGCCATCCGGCTGGCCAGCTGGTAGCCCACCACCGACAACAGCGCCGCCCCGGCGATCAGCGGCAGGTCGCGCACCGGCAGTTCAATCCGTTTCATGGCTGCCCCACTTCAATGCGATATACCTGCACCCCGGCTGCCTGCCCCAGGTAGCGCAGCCCATCCCGTTCGCCCGGGTCGGCGTACAGGCGCTGCCCCTGCACCTGCTCCATCTCCACCAGTAGATAGCGCGCCTGGTAACGCTGCGCCGCCGCCAGCACCGCCGGCAAATCGCCATAGGGGATCGAGAGCGCCGGCCGCAGCGTGGCGGCGTAGTAGCCCGGTGCATTGTTGACCAGCACGCGCTCCCCCGGCTGCGCCCCCCAGGCGCGCAGCGCCTGCTCCACCGCCTGGTAGCGCCGATTGGATTCATCCCAGGCCGGCTGCGCCGGGCTGCCGCCAATCACCCGGTTGTAAGCAGCCCAGCCCGTCAGCGCGATCACCGCCGCCAGGAACACCGGCACGTACATCCGCCGGGCGCGCGCCAGATTCCAACCACGGCGCGGCGCAGCCCATTCCAGGGCCGCGTCCAGCCCCATCGCGCCCGCCGCCCACAGCAGCGGCTGCAGGGCGGCCCCGGCGTGGAAGAAACCGCCCCGGCTGCCTTGCCAGGGGAACACCAGCGACATCGCCAGGAAAAGCGCCAGCCAGGATACCGCCGCCAGTTGAACCGCCAGCAAACGCCGGCCGCGCCACAAGCCTGCCAGGATGAACGGCGCCATCACGATCTGCCCCTGGACCGCTACAAAGGTCTGCAGGTTCTGCGCCAGCGCATCCAGGCGGGCGGAGGCCAGCGCCGGCAGCCCGGAGGCCAGCCAGCGCTGCGGCGTCAGCAGTGCGGCCGGATAGATAAACAACTCATCGTAATGCGTAATCCACAGCGCCCGGGCGCCGCCCGGGGCCAGCAGGCTGCCAAACGCGCCCAGGTTGCGCAGGAACCAGGGCATCATCATCGCCAGATAACCGCTGCCTGCCAGCAGCGCGGCGCGCAGCACCGCCGGCCATGCGCGGGCCGGCCGCCCGCAGCCCGCCATCCAGGCCGCCGAACCGGCCGCCAGCGGCAGCCACAGCAGCCCTTCGGCGCGCGAGAGGTGCAGCAGCCCGGCCAAAGCTCCCAGCAGCAGGTACAGCCCGTCATCGCCTTCCCAGGCCTTGCTAAGACGCGGCAGCAGCCAGCCGCGCCGGTGGGTGTGGGCCACTGCCAGGAAGTACACCCCGCCCAACAGCATCACCAGCGTGAACGAATCAGTCGTGGGCAGGTAGGGCAGGTAAAACCCGCTCCATACGCCCAGCAGCCCAGCCCACCAGGCCACATGCTCGCGCCGGAACAGCGCCTGGGCCAGGGCCGCCGTCAGCGGGGGGATGGCCGCCGCCAGCAGGACAAAGAACAGCCGCGCCGAACTGAAATCGGCCACGTCGCCCAACCGCATGCCCAGCGCCGCCACCAGCGAAGGCAGCGGCATCCAGTAGCCGTGTGATGGATGCGGCAGCCCGGCCGGATCGTCCAGATAGTTCCACAGCACCTGCTCGCTGAAGCCCTGGCCGTGCGCCAGCCGCAGACCGCCGGCATAGTAGTAATCGGCGTCCATATAACCCGGGGCGTGCTGAAAATTGGCCACCAGCAGGTTCAGCGCCAATCCGAGCATACTCAATATTAGGTACTTATTCCTGCTCATACGCCACTTGTTCGCCCCAATCCATCGCCACTCTGGCCCGGCCTCCCGGCGCGCTAGGGAGCGCGCAGCGTATACAGCGAATAGCTGGAGACAAGCTCCTGCCGGTCTGTCAACCAGCGGTCGCGGAAGGTGTAAAACGGCTGCAGATCTGGCAGGTCCGGGCTGCCGGCAACGACCAGCAGTTCCAGGCCGGCGTCGTATACCAGCACATGGGTCACCCCGCGCTCGCGCAGCAGGCGGGCGGTTTCATCGATCCCCCCGCCGGCCTGATAGATCGTGATCCAGTTGCGCAGCCGGCCATCGGAGATGCACTCCGGCCGGCAGTAATACACCCGCGGCTCCCACAGGTTCCACACCACCGCCTGCTCCGGCAGCCGGTTGACCGCTTCAACGGCGTATGCATACGCGCCCAGTTCGTTCTGCAGATAGACCTGCTCGGACTGCTTCCCCAGCAGCACCGGCAGCGGGTCATGTCCGGCCTGGTAGTCCAGTTCGGTCAGCGCTGCCAGCAGCAGCGCCAGAACGGTCAGCGCCGTGAGCACCCGGCCGATGCGCACGCCTGGCAGGCTGACCCCGGCCGCGCTCTGGAACCCGCCGGCTGCCAGCGCCGCCAACAGCGGGAACACCCCGTAATAATGCCGCGGCCAGATCAGTTCATCGGCGAAATGACCGGCCAGCGCCCACAGCACCCAGGCCCCGCCGGCTGCAACTAGCATCAGCCGGTAGCGCCGGCGCTGTGCTTCATCCAGCCCGCTCCAGCCCAGCAGCAGGCCGGGCGCCAGGGCCAGAAGCAGCGCCCCCTGGCTGGCCGCATACGCCGGCCGGCCGGAAACTGCCCCGTTCTCCACCCCAAACAGGGTCACATCCACCGGCAGCACCAGGTCATCTAGCAGCGTGCGCTGCGGGCGCGGGCCGCTGGCGAAGCTCTGCTGCCAGGGCGAGGCTGCCTGGCCCAGGCTGACTACCGGGTAAAGCGGATTACCCGCCAGGAGCCAGTTCTTCAACCCCCAGGGCAGCGCCGCCCCACCGGCCAGCACAGCCAGCAGCAGCCCGTCACGCACGGCGCGCTTCAGCGGCAGCCGGCGCTGCCGGGCGTCTGCCAGCAGCACCAGGCCGGCCAGCAGCACCAGCAGCAGCGAGCTGTATTTCGTCCCGATGGCGAAACCGGCCAGCAGGCCGGCCAGCGCCAGGTCGCCGCGGCGGCCGTCCTGCAGATAGGCCAGCAGACGCAGCCACAACACTGCCCCGAACAGCATCACAAACAGATCCACATAGGCCCAATACAGTGACTGGGCAAAGCTGAACCCCGAGAGCAGGACGGCCGGCGCCAGCCAGTGCGGCGCGCCAGGGGTCACCCGGCGCGCCAGCGCTTCCACGGCGGCATACGCCAGCGCCCCCACCACCCAGCCGAAAACCGCCGCAGTCGAGCCGGAGCGCAGCGCCAGCGCCCAGGTGAACCACATCTCGGCCACCTGCGGGAAGCCGCCATACAGGTTCTCCGGGGTGAAATACAACCGCCCGTGCTCCACGTACAGGCGCGGCAGTTGCAGATGGTAAACCAGGCTGTCCCACTTGACCGGCGGCGCCAGCGCCCGCAGCAGGTTCAGCGCCAGCACAAACAGCACGAAGGCCCACAATCCGCGCTCCAGCCGGCTCCACGCCTGGCGGTCCTGGAACAGCCGGCCCAGGCGCTGCAGCCAGGTGCGGGTATCCCGCCGCAGCCAGATCAGCGCCGCCGCCAGCCCCAGGTAGGCCGCCCAACGGGAGAACAGGCCAGCCAGGCCAACGCCCAACAACGCCAACCCAACCAGGCCCAACCCCAGCCCGGCAGCCAGCAGCGCCGCTTCCAACGGATCATCCAAGGTAAAACGCCGCAGCAGGCGTGTCCCCAGCCCGCCGGCGACCGCCGCCAGTCCAGCCGCCAGGGCGCAGTCAACCAACGCCAGCGCCAGGCCGGCCGGTTGGCCGGACCCCCACGGCTTATGCACCACATAATACCCGGCAATGATCAGGGTCACCCACAGTAGAAAAAGCAGCACCCCCACCAGCCGCGCCGGTGAGGGGAACTGGCGTTCGGCCGGGCCGTGCAGCTTGCGACCGGGGTTCGGATCATTCATAACACACCGTTGCAGAAACAATGGGCAGGCGTTATCGGCGGCGCAGGTAGCGCAGCCGGTCAAGCACCGGCTGCTCGGGACGCAGTACCCACCAGCGCACCCAATACAGCGTGGTCAGCAGGAACAGCGGCAGCGGGAAGAACATGATCAACCCCTGCGCCGGCTGATCGCCCTGTCCGAGGGTAGCCAGGAACAGCGCCCACAGGCCAAAAAACAGCCCCGCCAGGCTGATATATACCAGGCTGCGTCCCAGCGCCCCCCACTGCTCGTCCCAGGCGGCGAAAACCAGCACCAGGGCCGGAAGCAGCACGATGTAATTCTCGGTAGCGGTCGGCACGCCGACCAGCTGCGTGGCGGTCAGGGTCAGCAGCGCGGTCCACAGCATCCAGCGTGGTTCCTTGCCCCAGGCCGCCTGCCACTCGACAATCAGCATCACCAGCATGACCACGGTCAGCGCCCGGCCCATCTGGCTGCCCACCCCCGGCATCCAGGCGGCAAAGATCTCCCCCGGTGAAGTGGGGGCGGTGTAATTGGGGTAGGCCACGATCTGCACCACGTTCTGCCACACCCAGTCGGGCAGCAGCAGGCTGGTGACCGCCACCATCAGCACCAGGTTGCCCAGGATGCTCCAGAACAGCACCCAGCGCTGGCGTGAGATGCTCCACAGCAGCACAAAGGCGATCAGCAGAAATACCATCTGCGGCTTGATCGTCGAAAGCGCCAGCAGCGCCCCGGCTACCCCGTCTCGCCCGGCGCGGATCGCCAGGAAGGCCAGGGCGATCAGCAGACTGAGCAAGATCGAAGCGTTGGCGTTAATCAGCGGGCGCAGACTGTGATACCACAAGACCGAGAACAGCAGCAGCAGCCCCAGCATCAGCGGCGAGATGCGCCAGCGGGCCAGCGACAGGCTGACCGCCACCAGCAGCACCACCGCCACTTCCAGCACGGTCATCCACAGCGCCCGGGCCATGTTGAAATCGGCCACCAGCGAAAACGGGCCAAAGACGAAGATCGAGTACAACGGGTAGACGAACAGCACCTGGTCTTCGTTGCTGCGCGCCGGGCGGCCGTAGAACAGGCGGTGGATTTCGCCGGTCACTTCGTCGCTGTAGGGGCTTTTACCCTCCATCAAAAACAGGCGCGTGCCCACCCAGCGCGGCAGCAGGTCGCTGCCGCCCGGGTTTTGCACCGAATAGCGGTAATTGGCCCAGGTCAGGAACACCAGGGACAGGCAGCCGGCGATAATCAGGCTGATGATCAGAATTTCCGGGCGTCGGCGAGTCAAAGGCAGGGTCTCGATTTCTGGTTCATGGCGACCGGCGGACGGTAAACCTGCCGGCCTGGGCTGAATTGTACCTTAACTCTCCCCGCGCTCAACCGAAATTGCAAAGCTGACAGGCCGGTCAGCGAGCGTAGACCAGCGCCTGGTCGTCTCGGTACAGCAAGCGCCAGCCGTGGCCTTCCAGCAGCCCGGTGACCGGCATCGAGGGTTCCAGCAGCACCAAGCGCACCCCCCAGCGGTCCAGCGTGTCCTGCCAGCCCGGCTCGCCCCGCACCACTTGCAGCCACTCGCCAATGATCGCATCATTATACAGGTCGGTGCGCCCATCGATAAACACCGGGTACTCGGGCAGCTCCCACAGCAGGTATGCCCCCCAGTTATACGAATTGAACAGCCGCCCAGCCGGCTGCTCACGGCGGATGAACGCCGCCGCCTCCACCGGGACCAGCGGCTGCATCGCCTTGCGGTTGGTCTCGGGCAGGAAATCAGAGCCGGCCTTCACCAGCACCGCCAGCACAAACACCACCAGCAGCGCCAGGTTCAGGCGTGCCTGGCGCGGGCCGGCGGTGCGCGAAGCGCCGCTGAAGCCCACCCGCACGCCGGCCTCGGCCAGGACCGGGGCCGCATGCCGGGCGATCACCAGCGGAGCGGCCAGCGCAAACAGCGCCACGTTGCGCCAGGCCAGCAGAGCCAGGCAGGTGAACCCGGCTGCCAGCAGAAAATCGCTCAGCGCCATGCGCTGCCGGGAAGCCCCCAGCGCGGCGATCAGCGCCGCCAGCATCAGCAGCAGCGGTTGGGCCGCCGGCAGGTGGAAGTTGGGCGACTGCCACTCCAGGATGTAAGCCTGCAGCGCCTCGATCGCCACCGTCTTGAACGGGTAAAGCAGCATCTGCGGGCCGGCCGGGGTCAGGCACACCGCCCCCAACATTAGCAGCCCAGACAGCGCCAGCCACATCAAGCGGCGCAGCTCGCCCGCCGGCCAACGCTGCCCCAACAGCCGCCCGGTCACCAGCCGCGCCAGCCGGTCAAGGCCGTACACCCCGAGCAGTATGAAACCCACCGCGAAGCCGCCGTGGGCGTTAGCCCAGATCACCATCAGCGCCGGCAGCCACAGCAGCCGCCGCCCAGCGCGCTCCGCCTGGTCCGGCGCAGCCCAGCGCTCCGCCTCCAGCAGGCGCAGGAACAGCGCCGCCAGCACAAACGTGACCAGGTACGGCCGGGCCGCCCAATACACCCCCGAAACCGCCGCCGCCAGCACCACCACAAAAGCCTTCAGGAACACCCCGCCCGGCAGCGTGCGCCAGATGAAAACGAACGCCAGCGTCACCATCGCCGCCGTCCACAGGTTCAACCCACCCGGGCCCAGCGCCCGGTACAGCCAGGCCATCGGCGCCTGCACCAGCCAACCTGGGATCAGCCAGGGCTGGCCAAGCCGCGTGTACGAAAACAGGTCGACCCGCGGGACCGCGCCATGCTCCAGGATCCACTGCCCGGTGCGCAGGTGCCACCAGGTATCGGTGTCCATCGACGGCTTGCTGGCCATGGCGAAGATCGCCAGGAAGACCAGCGCCGCCACCAGGCGCTCTGTGGTGACCTGCGGCAGCTTCAGCGCGCCGCTGCGCGAGCTGCTCACGGGTAGTTGACTCCAAACCCGAGTTCTTCGGCCGTCACTGCCCGTGACAGGCGGTAAAAGACCTGGAAATCGCCAATCTGCGCCTCCTGCCAGCTGACCCCCAGCGCCGCCAGCCCCTGGCGCAGGCGCGCGTCCAATTCCGGAAAGTTGGTGGTGATATACGCCGGGTGCGGCGCAGCCGCCACCCGCGCGTTATACGGCGCATAGCGGTTGTCGCGCTCGGTATGGCTGAAATCCAGGTGGTATGGCAGACGCGGCGTGTAGATCAGGTCTTCCCCGGAGAGGAAAGCCAGCGGGTAGGCGGTCCAGTAGTTGGTGTATCCGAAGCGTTCATCGTTGGCGCGCAGGAAGCGCTCCAGCTCCCCGATGGCGCGCATGTCCACCTGCGAGGGGGCATAGAACTGGGTGGTAATCCCGGGCGGGTTCTGGCGGACGACTTGCAGCGTGCCCCAGGCGTGATAGACCAGCAGCAGCCCGGCCAGCCCCCAGGCCCAACCGCCGATGCGCTCGCGCCACTGCAGCAGCCCGGCCGCAGCGATCAGCGCCAGCGGGACCGCCAGCGGGACGAAGTAGCGCCCGGATGGGTCGGCGCCGAAGGGCGTCAGGATGAACGCGCCCACCAGCACCGCCGCCATCAACCACAGCAGGCTTTCGGCAGGCAGCGCCTGCGGGTCACGGCGCAGTCGGCGCAGCCCTGCGCCCAGCAGCGCCATCCAAAGGATCAGCACAAACGGCAGCAGCGGCAGCCCCAGCCAATCGGCGCTCCATGGCGGGCGAAAGCCCAACGTAACCGTGACGCCCAACAGCAAAAACCCGGCCAGGTGGCGGCCCACCTGGAAGATCCAGGGCAGCTGCTCGACCCCGGCAATGGCGCCGCCGCCCAGTTCGAACAGCAGCTGCGCCGGGCCGCTGCGCACCGCGTACCACACCCACGGCAGCGCGCCCAGCAGCCCGCCCGCCAGCAGCGCCGCGCCCGCCGGGGCCAGGCGGCGCAGCCCCGGCCCACCGCGCCCCACCGGCGCCAGCGCCAGCAGGTAGATCCCCGCCGCGGCGCTGTAGACCAGCGCCAGGCCAAAGGCCCACAGCCCCAGCCCGCTCAACCCGCCCAGCAGCAGCCACTCGCCCAGCCCGCCCGGCCGCCCCTGGCGCAGCTCGCCGCCCAAACGCAGCGCGCTGAGCAGGATCAGGTTGCCCAGCAGTAGCGCTTCATTGTATCCACCCAGCGACACGGTGGTATACAGCGTCACGTTGACCGCCGGCAGCGCCAGCAGCAGCATCGCCAGCGCCCCCGCTGCAGCCGAACCGAAGATCTTCTGCCCCAACCGCCCGGTGGTGAGCAGCACACCCAGGTACAGCAGCCCCTGCACCAGGCGGATCACCCAAACCTGCTGACCGAACAGCGCAAACCCCAGCGCCACCAGCGCAGCGTCCAGGCTGCCCATGTAGGCCTGCCCATAGAAGAACACCGGCCGCGCTCCCTGCAATATATGGCGCGCCATCAACGCCACCACCGCTTCATCCGAGTTGAACGGCAGGCGGCCGGCAGTCTGCAGCCAGAATTTCAGCCCGGCCGCCGCCAGACAGGCCGCCCCGGCCCACAGCAGCGGTTTTTTGATGCGCTCCAGCAGGGATTTCATACTTGCAATTCTACCAGTTGACAGAAAACCTGCACTCGACGTATGATTGGCGGCATGCAAATCACCCTGCCCAACCGATCGGCTGAGGGGAGCGAGCGCGCGGTCACCCGGCCGGCGCAGGCAGCCGCCTGGCTGGCGGCAGGCGTTTTCATCCTGGCGCTGGCGGCCCGCTGGCTGCCCGGCCCGCGCACCATTGACGATTCCTATATCACCTTCACCTACGCCCGCAGCCTGCTGGCCGGACAAGGCTTCGTCTACAACCCCGGCGAGCAGGTGCTGGGCACCACCACCCCGCTGTATGCGGCGCTGATGGCGCTGGGCGGGCTGCTCACCGGCGGGGTGAACGCGCCCTTCCCGCTGCTGGCGCTGGGGCTGAACAGCCTGGCTGACGCGCTGACCTGCGTGCTGATCCTGCGCCTGGGCCGCCGGCTGGGCCTGCCTTTCGCCGGCGCCGGCGCGGCGCTGACCTGGGCTGTCGCCCCCTTCAGCGTCACCTTCGCCATCGGTGGGTTGGAGACCAGCCTGTACGTGCTGCTGCTAACTGGCCTGGCTAACGCCCATCTCGAGCAGCGCCGCATCCTGGCGAGCCTGCTGGCGGCGCTGGCGCTGCTCACCCGCCCCGACGCGCTGATCCTGATCGGGCTGGTCTACCTGGACCGCGCCGGCGGGCTGCTGCTGCAGCTGCGCGCCGCCCGCCGCGGCCAGGCTCAACCGCCGCGCCCGGCGGCGCTGGCGGCCGAAGCCGCCGCCTTCCTGCTGCCAGTGCTGGCCTGGGGCGCGTTCGCCTACGCCTATTTCGGC
>JBJSYW010000133.1:0-2609 GCA_046089985.1 Chloroflexota bacterium | reverse complement strand
CGCGCGGCCTGATCAACGCCGATGTGCTGGGTGTGATGAAACCCACTGCCGTGCTGGTGGATATCTCGCGCGGCGGGGTGGTGGATCACGCCGCGCTGATCCCGGCGCTGCGCGAGCACGTCATCGCCGGGGCGGCGCTGGACGTTTACACGGAGGAGCCGCTGCCCGCCGACAGCCCGCTGTGGAAGCTGCCCAACGTGATCCTCTCGCCGCACATCTCCGGCAACACCCCGGCGTATGACGAGCGGGCGGTGGACCTGTTCTCCGAGAACCTGCGCCGCTACCTGCTCAACGAGCCGCTGTACAACGTCTACCGCTCGGACCTGGGGTATTGAGCCGTGACGCGCCGCTTTGACCTGGTGCTGTTCGACCTGGGCGACACGCTGCTGTACTTTGACGGCAGTTGGGCGGAGGTGATGGCCGAAGGGCGGCGCGAACTGCTGCGCAGCCTGCAGGCCGCCGGGCTGCCGGTGGGCCAGGATTTCCTGGATGACTTCTACCGCGATCTTAAAGCCTATTACCGCGAGCGCGAGGCCGAATTCGTCGAGTATACCGTGGGGTATGTGCTGCGCGCCTGCCTGGCGCGCTGGGGCTATGCCGATCTGCCGGAAGCGGTGGCGCGGCGCGCGTTGCAGGACATGCACACCATCACCCAGGCGCACTGGATCCCCGAGGACGATGCCCTGCCCACGCTGCAGCGGCTGCAAGCGCTGAATTACCGCCTGGGGCTGATCTCGAATGCGGCGGACGACCCCAACACCCAGGTGCTGGTGGATAAGGGCGGCTTCCGGCCCTATTTTGAGCTGATCGTCTCGTCTGCGGCGCAGGGCATCCGCAAGCCCAACCCGCAGATCTTTCACACCGCGCTGCAGGCGCTGGGCGCGCCGCCGCAGCGGGCGGTGATGGTGGGCGATACGCTGGGGGCGGATATCCTGGGGGCGCGCAACGCCGGGATCTTCTCGATCTGGATCACGCGCCGGGCCAACCGCCCGGCCAACGCCGCGCATGCCGATACGATCCACCCGGATGCGGTGATCGGGCGGCTGGCGGAACTGCCGGATTTGCTGGAAAGACTGTGTGAGTAGCAGCAGGATGCCGGACGGCAGGCCGTCCGGCATCCTGCTGTATATCCTCTTATGGCTGCGGCAGGTCGATGGTCTCGGCCGGGCGCGGCTCCAGCACCAGCTCGACGTCCAGGTTTTCACCGTCGCGCACAACCGTGACAGTGACGGTCTGCTCGGGATGGGTGTTCAGGGCGATGTAGTACAGGATGTCCTCGAAGGAGGTCACCGGGTTGCCGTCGATGGCGACGATCACATCGCCGCCCACCTGCACCACGCGCCCGTTGACGGTTTGCTCGCCGCGGGCGCCCCGCAGCCCGGCCTTCTCGGCCGGCCCGTCGGGCACCACCTGCGTGATGTAGGCCCCGCGGTCCACCGGCAGCCGCATCGCTTCGACCAGCGCCTGGTTGACCGTGCCGCCCACCACGCCCAGCCAGCCCCAATCGTAGCTGCCGTTCTCGATCAGCGAAGGCACCACCCGGTGCACGATGCTGACCGGGATGGCGAAGCCCACCCCGCTGTTCGAGCGGCTGTTGCCGCCGGTCTCGATCTGGGCGTTGACGCCGATCACCTGGCCCTTCAGGTTGAGCAGCGGCCCGCCCGAGTTGCCCGGGTTGATCGGGGCGTCGGTCTGGATCGCCTGCGGGATAGAGAAGGAAGTCAGCGCCGGGATGGTGCGCCCCAGCGCGCTGACGATGCCGCGCGTCAGCGTGCCGCCCAGCCCGAACGGGTTGCCGATCGCCAGGGCGGTTTGCCCGACGTGGATATCACCCATCTCGGCCAGCGGCAGCGGCTGGACCCCCTCCGGCAGCCGGTCTACCTTGACCACGGCCAGGTCGGAGTGCAGGTCTTCGCCGACCACGGTACCGAACAAGGTGGCGCCGTTGGAGAAGGCAATATCCAGGCTGTCGGCGCCGTGCACCACGTGCGAATTGGTCACGATGTGCCCGTCGGCGTCATAGACGAAGCCCGATCCCTGCCCGGCGGGGGCCAGGAAGCGGCCCTGGTCCTGGTAGGTAATGATGTTGACCACCGCCGGGTTGATCTGCTCGTACAGGCCGATCAGCACGTTCTCCTCGTTGTTGGTCAGCTCGGGCAGCACGATCGGCGCAGCGGTGGCCTGGATCAGCGCCGGGCGGGTGGCTGGAGCGCTGCTGTCGTCGGCCGGGCGGCGGGTGGCGCTGGACGGGCGCTCCGGCTGGGCGCTGGAAAACGTCAGACCGCAGGCCATCACAAACAGCGCCACGCCGGCGGCCAGCAGGGGGATCAAGCGAGTTTTGGCAGAATTCATAACCATCCAATCCCTTCATAGAAACGGTTGGCAGAGCGCAACGGCTCAACGCCGCCGGCGGCCTGCGCGCAAACCGGTAGGCTCAAGTGCAGAAAAGTATAAGGGGCGAACCTGAAGTGAAGATGAAATCCAGGTGAATGCTTCTCGGGAAATGAGAAAAGACAAAAGACGTATTGCCAAACCAAGCCCGCCCAAGTTACAATAAGTGCAGCTTCGTCAAGTGTATGATTAACCAACAGGAGGCAGCAGGATGTCAG
>JBJSYW010000132.1:0-6894 GCA_046089985.1 Chloroflexota bacterium | reverse complement strand
CCTGAACCCGATGGACAGAATCCTGATCGTCGATCTTTCGGCGCGCGGCATCATCGGCGTCAACGACTGGGAGCGCGTCACCCCGCAGGAGATGCTGATCAACATCGTGCTGTTTGCCGACCTGCGCCAGGCCGGCGAGAGCGACGACCTGGCGCACAGCATCAGCTACGCCACGGTAGCCGAGCGGGTGCGAACGCACGCCGAGAGCGCCGCCCGGCTGACCGTGGAAGCCCTGGCGGCGGATATCGCTCGCCTGTGCCTGCAGCAGCCGGGGGTGCAGCGGGCGCAGGTGCGGGTGGAAAAGCCCGGCGCAGTACGCTTTGCGCGCTCGGTGGGCGTGGAGATCGAGCGCAGCCGGGCCGATTTTGGCTTGCCCGGCTGAGCCGGCGTGCCGGCCTGCCTACCGGTTGAGCCGGCCCGCCGTACCCTGTATGGAGGCGGCATGAAGCGGCGCTTGCTGTTGGCGGTGGTATGCGCGTTGGCCTGGATGACGCTGGGCGCGGGAGGGCTGCGCGCCGCCCGGTTTCACAGCGCCTGCCACAGCGCCGCCGTCCCGCCGGCCGCGGCGCCTGCCGGCGCGGCCGACCCGGCGCTGGACTGTTTCACCGCCGAACTGGACCGTTGGATGCCCGCCTGGCTGGCCGAATACCACGTCCCCGGCGCGGCGATTGCCATCGTGCGGCGCGGCGAGCCGGTCTGGGAGCGCGGCTACGGCCTGGCAGACGTGGCCCGCCGGGTTCCGGTCGACACCTCCAGCATGTTTGGCGTGGCGTCGATCTCGAAGACCGCCACTGCCTGGGGGGTGATGGTGCTGGTCGAGCGCGGGCAGCTGGCGCTGGATGCCCCGGTGGAGCGCTACCTGAAGCGCTGGCGCCTGCCGCCCTCCGGCTATGATCCCCGGGAAGTCACCATCCGGCGGCTGCTTTCACACTCGGCTGGCCTGAGTTCCCCGCAGTACACTGGCCGCCTGCCCGATACCCCGGCCCCCAGCCTGGAAGCGCTGCTGGATGGCTGGGACGGCGGCGTGTATCTGCAATACCCGCCCGGGCAGCGTTTTTTATATTCGGACGGCAGCTACCTGCTGCTGCAGATGGTCATCGAGGATGTCACCGGCCAGCCGTTCCCCGTCTTTATGCAGCAGGCTGTGCTTGACCCGCTGGGCATTCCGGGCGCCGGCTTTGCCTGGCAGCCAGACCGCCAGCCGCGCACCGTGACCAGCTACGATGAATGGCTGCGCCCGCTGCCGCAGTACGTGTATGTGGAGAAAGCGCCGGCGGGGCTGTTCATGACTGCCGGCGACCTGGCCCGGCTGGCTGCCGCCGCGATCCCCGGCCCCGGCGAGACCCCCGGTGGGGCCGGCCGCCCGGCCGGCAGCGGCGTGCTGAGCCCGCAGACCGCCGCCGGCATGCTGCGCCCGGCGGTCACCACCCAGGGTGTGGACCGCTGGATCTACGCTGACGCATATGGGTACGGTTACTTCCTGGAGACGCTGCCCGGCGGGCAGCCGTATGCCTATCACGTGGGCGGCAACCTGAACGGCATCACCGATTTCAGCCTGCTGCCCGCCCAGGGCGATGGGCTGGTGGTAATGACCAACAGCATGTCTGGGCAGGAACTGCTGGCCGAAGTGCTGGCAGCCTGGACCGGCTGGCTGGACACCGGGCAAACCACGATGGGCGGCATCATCCGCTTTGCGCGCTTTGTGCTGGGGGCGTTTGCCGGGGCCTGTTTTGGCTGGGGGCTGGGGTGGGGCGTTGAGGCCCTGGTTGGGCTGGCGCGCGGCCAGCGTCGCCTGGCGCTGCCCGGCCTGCGCGCCCTGGCCCTGGGGGCCGCCGCCGCCGCCTACCTGGCCTGGGGCTACCCGTTCTTTCAGATCTCCATCCCCAGCCAATCGGCGGCGCTGGTGGTCGGGATCTGCACCCTGGGCCTGGGCGGGCTGCTCGACGGCCTGGCGCGCCGGCTGCCAGCCCAACCCCCGCTGCCCGGGGCCTGACCCTTACGGCGCGGCCACCACCGGCACGCCGGCAGTGCTGCCGCTTACTTCGACCAGCGGGGCGTAGACCCACAGCAGCTGCCCCTGGTAGTCCACCTGCCACCACTCCCCGTTCTGGCTGACCCCGGTCACGGGCAGGCTGGCGCCAAAGGACAGCCTGGCCTGCGGGGCGTAGCCGGTACCCGGCCCGCTGCGCAGGTTGACGTAGCCGGTATCGTTCTTCAGCACGCCGGCCAGCGGGCGGCCCTCGAAGCCCGGCAGTGCCGGGGCGTTGGGTGGGGCGGGTTGATCCAGTTGGAAGGTCTCAGGCGCAAGCGGGGCGTCGAACTCGATCCGCTGGACGGTGATTTCCATCTGCGGCGTCTGCGCCCCGGCCTTGCCAAAGCTCTGGTATTTCAGGATCACCCCGCTTTGGTCGTCCACCCACAGCCGGTTGGCTGGAACGCCCACCTGGTACGACCACTCTACGATGGTCGCCCGCCGCCCGGCGATCGTGTCGCTGCCGGCGAGGCGGTATTCGCCGTCCCGCTGGGCCAGGCTTACCGGGAAGACCAGGTCGGCCAATACGGTGCCCAGGCTGCCGGCCAGCGGGTGCGGGGTGATCGTGTCGGACGGCCCGGCCGGCGGCGTGAAGGGCTGCAGAATGTACTCGGGCAGCGCGGTGGTCTCGCCGTTCTCGCTGCGCAGGCTGTGCCCGTCGCTGACCGTCATGCGCACCGCGCCGCCCTGGGCGGGGCGCACCAGCACCCGGAAGCGCGCCGGCTGCTCGATCCACAGCTGCACTGCCTGGGTTTGGCCTGGCGCGCCTGCGGCGCTCTGCAGATCGACCACGCCGGCTTCTACCACCAGGGTGTGCCAGCGGGTGTGGCTGGTGAGCATGCGCTGGTCGATCGACAGCGTGGCCCCGTCCAGCGGCTGCGGAGAGGGACCGGGGCGGGTGGGCTGGAGCGGATCGCGGGTCGGGGTGGGCGGCGGGCCGCCCGGATCGGCGGCGGAGGTCACCGGCGCGGCCGGCTGGGGCAGGTTGCAGCCGCCCAGCAGCGCGCCGAGCATCAGCAGCAGCCCCGCCAGGCGGGCGGTGCGCCGCAGGCGGCGGGATGTGAAATCGTTCATGCTATCAAGGCTCCCAGAACAATTGGTTCAATGCGAACAGATACGGCCGGCCATTGACGTACTCGACCCCCACCAGCCAGGTGCGCCAATCCAGCTCCTGCCCGGCCGGCCCGGGGCGGTGCAGAGCGTAGAAATTGATGTTTTGATAGCGCTCGGGCCAGCGGTAGGTGTATGAACTGCCGCCCAGGCGCACTTCATTGCAGGCTGCCTGGGGGCTGGCTGCCAGCACATCCAGCAGGGCGGGCAGCACCAGTTCTTTGAATGTGCCCTTGACCGGTTCGCCGCTGGCCGGGTGTGTGCCCCAGTCGGTTTCGAAATCGCTTTGCAAGGCCCAGCCGGCTTCCTCTGGCGTGTAGTTGACCGTCTTTCCGGTGCGCAGGTAGGTAACGTCCAGCCCGTGCCGCGGGCTGACCAGCCCCTGCAGCAAGCGCCGGTCCGCATCCTTGAACGCCCGGCGCGCCTGGGTCAGCAGCTTCTCAACCTGGGCATCGCGGCAGAAATCGCGCCCGCGCACCTGCTCGGTCAGGTAGCGGCCGTTGACCCAGCCATAGCCACGCCCATCGGGCAGGGCGATCTGCAGCCAGGTGGCTTCATCCACCGGCTGTGATTGGCCGGTGAGGCGGATTCCGGTCGTGTCTGCGGCCAGGCGGGCCACAACGGCTTGCCCGGCCCCCGGGGCGCGGCGCACGTTCAACACGTCGCCCTGCTCCACCAGCACCACCGCGTAAGGACCGCTCAACTGCACCGGCTGCGTGGGCGGCGGCCCAACCGGGGGGCGGGTCGCGGTGGGCGGGGCGGGCGGCAGCGTGGGCGGGGCCCAGGTCGGCGGCGGCTGGCTGGGCAGCGGCTGGATCACCGGCCGCGTGGCAGTGGGGATAAACGGCGGCGCCGTAGCCGGCGGTGCTGTGACTAGCGGCGCCGTCACCGGCGGCGCCGTAACCGGCGGCTGGGCCGGCGCGCCGGCGGTGGGCGCAGCGGTCGGAGCGGCGTCCAGCGTGGCGGCCACCAGGGTCGCCAGTTGACCGGGGTCGGGCGTGGCGGACGGCAGGTTGCAGCCGGCGCACAACAACAGAACCAGTAAAAGGGTTAATCGGCGGGCGTACATGCTTTGCTTCCTCCGGGTTCAGGACGAAGCGCTGCACGCGAAAGTTCCGCAGCGCGCCGGCCACCGGTTGGCCTGCCCAGGCCGGCCGCTATTGTCGTTGACGCAGCGCGGGTTCTGTAGTAAGCTACTTCATCAGGAGAACCCGCCATGCAGCTGCTGTATGAGATCCTGGAGACCCTGCCCGACGGCGAAGTGCTGGATGTGCGTATCGGCCCGCATTGGACGGCGGTGGTGGCTGAGGTGAGCGGCGTGCGCCGCTGTGGCCTGGCAGCCACGGTGTACGGCGGGCACAACCATTCGAATGAGCCGGATATCGGCCAGGCCGGACAGCTGGAGATGCTCTCTGGCCTGGAGCTGGCCGAGTTCGCCTTATCGCTGCGCCCGCTGCACACCGGCCTGGGAATCGCGGCGATCAACGCGCTGCTGCCGCGCACCCCGGCCTATTGGAACGAAGAGCATGCCGTGGAAACCCTGGTGCGCCAGGGGGCGGGCAAGCGTGTGGCGATGGTGGGCCACTTCGCCTTTGCCGACCAGCTGCGCCCCCAGGTGGGCGAACTGCTGATCTTGGAGCAGAACCCCGGCCCGGGCGATCTGCCGGCGAGCGCCGCCTTGGACGTGCTGCCGCAGGCCGAAGTGGTGGCGATCACCGGCATGGCCCTGGTCAACCACACCCTGGAAGACCTGCTCAGCCTGTGCAGCCCGCAGGCCTTTGTGATGGTGCTCGGCCCCAGCACGCCGCTCAGCCCGGTGCTGTTCAACTATGGCGCGACGGTGCTCTCGGGCGCGGTGGTCACCTCGATCGACCCGGTGCTGCGCATCCTGTCGCAGGGCGGCAATTTCCACCAGCTTCGCCGGGCAGGCGTGCGGTTGGTCAACCTGGCGCGCACAATCGAGTAAAATAACTGCGCCGGCCGGCGCCCGGCCCGCGAATCTCGCTCTCAAAGGATAGCCCTCTATGAATGATCAGCAAGTCATCTTCTCCCTGGTGCGCGTTGGGCGGGTTTTCCCGCCGACCAACAAGCAGGTGCTGCGCGATATCTCGCTCGGCTTCTATTACGGCGCGAAAATCGGCGTGGTGGGCCTCAACGGCTCCGGCAAGAGCACGCTGCTGCGTATCATTGCTGGCGTGGATGACGGTTTCAACGGCGAGCGCATCTTTTCCAAGGGCTACTCGGTGGGCCTGCTGGAGCAGGAGCCGCAGCTGGATAACAGCAAAACAGTGCGCCAGGTGGTCGAAGAGGCCGTCCAGCCAATTGTCGAGATGCTGGCTGAGTATGATGCGGTGAACAACCAGTTTGGCGACCCCGACGCCGATTTTGACGCCCTGATCGAAAAGCAGGCCAAACTGCAGGAGAAGCTGGACCACGTGGACGCCTGGAACCTGGACAGCCGTCTGGAACTGGCTATGGAAGCCCTGCGCTGCCCGCCCGGCGACAGCCAGGTGAGCGTGCTCTCCGGCGGCGAGCGGCGCCGTGTAGCGTTGTGCCGCCTGCTGCTGACCGAGCCGGATATCCTGCTGCTGGACGAGCCGACCAATCACCTGGACGCCGAGTCGGTGGCCTGGCTGGAGCGCCACCTGCGCGAGTATAAAGGCACTGTGATCGCGGTTACCCACGACCGCTATTTTTTGGATAACGTGGCCGGCTGGATCCTGGAACTGGACCGCGGTTTCGGCATCCCCTGGCGCGGCAACTACTCCTCCTGGCTGGAACAAAAGCAGGAGCGCCTGTGCAAGGAAGAGACTGCCGAAACCAAGCGCCAGCAGACCCTGGAACGCGAGCTGGAGTGGATTCGTATGTCGCCTAAGGCGCGCCAGTCAAAGGGCAAGGCGCGCGTCCAGGCTTATGAAAAACTGCTTTCACAGGAGTTCGAAGAGCGCCGCGAAGAACTGGAGATCTATATCCCGCCCGGCCCGCGCCTGGGCGATGTGGTCATCCGCCTGGAGGAAGTCAGCAAGGCCTACGGTGAGAACCTGCTGCTGGATAATATCAGCCTGAACATTCCGCCCGGCAGCATCGTGGGCGTGGTGGGACCCAACGGCGCCGGCAAGACGACCCTGCTGCGCCTGGTCACCGGCCAGGAAAAGCCCGACAGCGGCCGGGTGACGATCGGCGAAACGGTTGACCTGGCCTACGTGGACCAGAGCCGTGCCAGCCTGGACCCGGATAAGTCGGTCTGGGAGGAGATCACCGGCGGCAGCGACTACCTGCAGCTGGGCGAGCGGCGCATGAACTCGCGCGCCTATGTGGCCAGTTTTAACTTCCTGGGCGCCGACCAGCAGAAGAAGGTCGGGGTGCTGTCGGGCGGCGAGCGCAACCGCGTACACCTGGCGCGCATGCTCACGCGTGGCTCGAACGTTATCCTGCTCGACGAGCCGACCAACGACCTGGATGTGAACACGCTGCGCTCGCTGGAGGAAGCGCTGGAGAACTACGCCGGCTGTGCGGTGGTGGTCAGCCATGACCGCTGGTTCCTGGACCGCATCGCCACCCACATCCTGGCCTTTGAAGGCGACAGCAAGGTGCGCTGGTTCGACGGCAACTGGTCCGATTTCGAGGCCGATCGCAAAAAGCGCCTGGGCCTGGACGCCGACCAGCCGCACCGCATCAAATACCGCGCCCTGAAGCGCTGACGGTGAGCGCCGTGCGCATGCAGACCGCAGCGCTGCAGCAGCCGGCCGGCC
>JBJSYW010000131.1:0-4345 GCA_046089985.1 Chloroflexota bacterium | reverse complement strand
AGCCGGTCAGCAGCGCCGCCAGCAGCAGCCAGCGCACAGCCAAGGTCGCCCTGCGCCCGATCCATCGCGATGCAAAATTGCAGCCCGGGCGAAGCGGGCTGCATGAGATCAAACAGGGATGGTAACGCTTCATAAATGGAGACATTGTCGCGCTCCGATTATATCAAATCATCGCGCTGCCGCCTCCGGCCTAACAAGACTGTCGCCGCGCTGCTGCGCTGCCCAGGCTTACAGCACCGCCGCGCCGGGGGTGCGGGCCAGGTATTTACCCTGCCCGGCCGCGCCCAGCCAGCGCTCGCCGTCCACGATCAGCGAACCGCGCAGCAGCACCTTCTCGGGGTAGCCGCGCAGCTCCATCCCCTCGAACAGGTTGTAGTCGGTGCGGTGCCGGGCATAGCGCACACCATAGGTCAGGCGGCGCTCCGGGTTCCAGATCACGATGTCGGCGTCGGCCCCGGGGATCAGGCTGCCCTTGCGCGGGTACAGGCCAAAGATCCTGGCGGGATTGGTGCTGGTCAGCGCCACGAACTGGTTGGGGGTCAGGCGTCCGCTGCCCACCCCGCTGGTCCACAGCACCGGCAGGCGGTCGCCCACCGCCGGCAGCCCGTTGGGGATGCGGGTGAAGTCTTTGGCCCCCAGCTCTTTGCCGGGGATGGCGACCGGCTGCCCTTCGTATTCGATCGGCTGCGTGCCATCGAAGAAGAACGGGCAGTGATCGGTGGCGATCACCTGCAGCGTGCCGTCAGCCACGCCTTCCCACAGGCGCTGGTTATCGGCGGCGGTGCGCATCGGCGGCGAGCAGATCCACTTGGCCCCGTCCGGCTGGCGCAGGTTATCCACGGTGAAGAACATATACTGCGGGCAAGTCTCGCCCATCACCGGCACGCCGCGTTCGCGAGCGTAGCGCAGCTGGTCGACCTCGCCGGCGGCATTCATATGCACCACGTACAGCGGCGCGCCGGCCTGCGCGGCCAGCGCCGCCGAGCGCAGGGTGGCCTCCACCGCGCCCCAGGCTGGGCGGGTGTGGGCGTGCCACTCGGGCGTGGTGCGTCCGGCTGCCAGCGCCTCGCCGATCAGGATATCGATCACATCACCGTTCTCGGCGTGCACCATCGTCAGCATGCCGTGGTCGCGGGCGATGCGCATGGCGCGGAAGATCTCGCTGTCTTGCAGCCGCAGCCGCCCGTTGTAGGCGGTGAAAACCTTGATCGTGGTGATGCCCAGGTCGACCAGCTCGGGCAGCTGCTCCTCGACCTGCGCGTCCAGGTGGGTGAGGTTCATGTGGAAGCTGAAATCAATCGCCGCCTTCGGATCGGCTTTGTCGCGCCACAGCTGCACCGAATGGCGCAGCCCCTGCGGTTCCTGCGGTACAAAGTCGATCACGGTGGTGGTGCCGCCGAAGGCCGCCGCCTTGTGCCCGGTGTAATGGTCGTCGGACGACACCGTGCCGAACATCGGCAGGTCGAAATGGGTGTGCGGATCCACCCCACCCGGCATCACCAGCTTGCCGCTGGCGTCAATCACCTCCGCCCCCGGGATGTCGATGTGGTCGCCCGCCTGGACGATCTTCTCCCCATCGATCAGCAGATCGGCGGTGAAGGTCTCCGCGGCGGTGATGATGGTACCCGATTTTATGATCAGCATGCGGCTCTCCTCCTGGTCGCTTAGTGGTCTTCGTTTAAGGGCATAAACCCGCGCCCCAAGATCTCCTGGGCCGGGATCACGATTACAAAGGCTTTCGGGTCGACCTCCGCCACCAGCGCTTTCAACTGCGGCACCTCGGTCACGGTCAGGGCGATCATCAGCAGCGGGTGCGGCGCGCCGGTGTACATGCCGGTCCCGGGCAGAGAGGTGACGCCGCGGCGCATGTCCTGCAGAATGCGGTCTGCCACGGCGGTCTGCTGGTCGGTGATGATCAAGGTCAGCAGCTGAGGGCGGCGGTGGCTGGGGCGGAACCAGGCGCGCTGGCGCACCCGGCTGGCGAAATCATCCCCGAAGCGCGGCAGCACCTCGCCGGCCCCGGTTTGCAGGGTCAGTGTGCCAAAGCTGACCGCCAGCACCGCCGCGGTGAACAACAACGCAATGCCCAGCACCGCCCGCCCGGAGATAAAGCCCACCCCGGCCCGGGCCACAAAATCGGCCCAGGATGCTGCCGGCTCAGGCAGCAGGATCAGCCGCGTCAGCCAGGTGGCGCCGATGATCGAGTAAATCGCCAGGTAGTTGCGGCGCAGCCGGCGGCCCAGCGCTTCCAGCTGCGAGATCGGAAAATTGGGGTGCAGCAGGTTCTCGGAGAGCGATTCGGCCCAATCCGGCGAGGGATGGAAAGGCGGTACCAGCATCGGGGCGAAGAAGTCGGTTTCCATCAGCCGCACCCGGTAGGCCCACAGCTCGTAATAGCGGTAGCGGCGGGCTTCGATGGTCAGAAAGATCGTCACCAGCAGGATGTTGAGCAGGATCACCACGTGGCTGCCGGTGCTGGAGAAGGCGAACGAGATCGCCGCCCCGGTGGTCACCACGGCCCAGTTGGTGGTGGTATCCAGGCGCTGGCGCCAGACGTTGGCGCGCTGCACCTCGGCCCGGAACATGTGCACCATGGCAGTGGTGAACTCGCTGGCGCGCAGCCGGTAGCCGCGGAAGGTCCACACGAATTCGCCGGACGGGTCATCGCCGGCGGCGGGAGACGGCCCGCTATCGGCGGAAAATGGGCTGGATTTGGGGGGGATCGAGTCGCCTGGGGCTACCATGCTTGCTGCTTTGCCTGTTCTATGGGTACCGGTTATCGGGCCGCCTGCCCGCCCGGGATGCCCAGCAGGGCCGCCAGCACCTCGGGGGTCAGTTCGATTTCAGCCGGCGCGGCCTGGTAGCGCTGGTGCGCTTCCATGCGCTCGCGCAGCGCCTGCCAGACGTACAACCGCTCTTCGTCCTGCAGCACCAGGTCGTGCAGGGTGTGCGCCCGCAGCAGGTACTCGCCGGTGGTATACAGGAAGGTCATCCGGCGCCATTTCTCGGCCCGCACCGGCTGCGGCAGGCGCGCCAGCGGGCCGATCTGGATCTTGTAATACTCGTGCCCGGCGTGCGGGTGATGCGGCTCGTCGCGCAGCAGTTCACCGCGCGTGGTCAGCTCGTGGCCGCGCACCGGCGCCACATATTCCACCTGCCAGCGCTGCTCGCCAAAGGCCGCCGTCTGGTAAAAAGCCAGGTAATCCACCGCCACCACGCGCGGCGCTGAGCGCAGCGGGATGCGATACCACCCCAGCAGGCGGGCGATCTCCAGGTCGCGCGGTTCTTTCAACAGCGTCACCAGGACCAGGGCGTTCGGCGCGGGTAAACCGGTGAAATCAGCCATTCAATGTATTATACCTGTTATAATCAGCGGGTCTATACGTACGCTATCAACCTTCAGGGGGGGAACTTCCGTCTTAACAGGCATATTATTGGTTGCCCAGGTTTCAGGGTGGAGCCGGTGTGTGGAGGGGAGTATGAAATGGCTGTGCGAAAGATAGGTGGTCTTAGTATGAAAGCCGCCAGCGAACAACTGCAAATATTCGATTACATCGATCTCGATATCCTGCAGCGCATCCAGGATACCTTTGCCAAGGCGATGGGTGTGGCTGCCGTCACCGTAGATCAGTACGGTACGCCGCTGACCCGCACCAGCAATTTTTGTGACCTGTGCCTGCTGATCCGCTCTACCCCGCAGGGACTGCAGCGCTGCATCAAAAGCGACGCAGAGGGCGGGCGCAGGGCGATCGAAAACCAGGCCCCGGTGGATTACATCTGCCCCGGCGGGTTGATGGACGCCGCCGCCCCGCTGATCATCGATGGGCAATACGTCGGTGCGATCTTGTGCGGGCAGGCCATCCCGAGCGACAACCGCCAGGAGTTCATCGATCACATTATCCGGCGCAACGTGGCGCTGGGCCTGCCCGCCGCCGAAGTGGAGCGGGCCGCTACCCAGATTGTGCCCCTGCCGCGGGCGCGCTTCCAGGCCGCGTTGGAGATGCTCTCGATCACCGCCAATTATGTGATCGAGAAGGGCGCCGCCAACATCGCTCAGGCCCGCCTGCTCAAGGATGCCCAGGAGCGCGCCGCCCTGCAGGTGGCCTTGAAAGAAGCCCAACTGCGCGCCCTGAAGGCCCAGATCAACCCGCATTTCCTGTTCAACTCGCTCACCTTGCTGGGCTACACCGCCCTTGACGAGCACGCTGCCCGCACCGAGGAGATCGCCTACAGCCTGAGCGACCTGCTGCGCTACAGCCTGCGCAACATCTCCGCCTCGGTTGAACTGTGCGAGGAGATCGAGATGATCGAGCGCTACCTGGCGATCAAGAAGATCGGCTTCGGT
>JBJSYW010000130.1:0-2899 GCA_046089985.1 Chloroflexota bacterium | reverse complement strand
ACGATCAACTGTTGGGCAATTTCAGGCCCGCTTAAATCGCTGCGCAGCAGCCGGAGCACTTCCAGTTCCCGTTCGCTCAAAGGCTCGATCAGGCCGGTTTTTGGCGCAGCGTCTTGCGAGCGAAAAGCCGCCAGAAGTTTTTCTGCATAGGCGCGCTGCGGATGGCCCGAGCGGTGGGAGCAGGTTTCAAGCAGCCGCCGTATCGCTTCGCCTTCATCCACGAAGGTGCGCACATAGCCTTCCGGTTCAGCCAGCGCCAGGGCGCGTTCCAGCGCGGCCGGCGCGCCCGCCTGGTCGCCTTGCGCTTGATAGGCAAGCGCCTGCAGGATCAAGATTTCGATCAGGCTCCCGTTTCGCCCGCCCGCTTCTGCGGCGTGCCAGAGGCGCTCCAGCAAGCCCAATGCTGCCTGCATGCTGCCATCCGCTCGATTGGTTGTGAACTGGGCTATCAGCACGCGAGCCAGGGTGAGGTGCCCAAACTCGCTCAGGTAGCTGAGTTCATCGCCGGGGGAGAGGCCCTGCCTGTGCGCCCACGCCAGTGCCTCGTCCAGGCAGCCCTGCCTGGCCCACGTACGCGCTTTCAACGCCCCGATCGAGCGATCGGGCAGCGGATTGCGGACGTACTGGCGCTCTGCTTCCTCGTACAAAGCCAGCGCGCCGGCCTGGTCACCCTGCGCTTCCCGGATGCGGGCTTCAGCAAGGCATACACGCTGCGGCCAGCCGGTGAGCGCGCCTTGCTCGCCCAACTGCCGTGCGGTCGACAGGTGCTGCGCCGCGCCTGCCAGGTCGCCCTGCTCGCACAGCAGCTCGCTCAGCCCCCGGTACAGGTCCGATGCACCCAGGAAAGCCGGCACGCCGCGCCGGTTTGCCAGCTGCAGCGACTGCCGGTAATCGCCGGCGGCCTCCTGCAGACGGCCCTGCGCCAACTTGATGTCGGCCAGGACGAAGGTGATGCCGATGGCGCTGGCGGCGTCATTGGCCTGCCACATCAGCGCCCGGAACTTGAGCAGTTCCTGCTCGGCCGCCGGCAAATCTCCACTGGCATATTCGGCCAGCCCCAATAAGGCGGTGGCCTGCGTGCGGTGCAGCAAATCTTCCTCCCGCACCAGCGCCAGCGCCTGGCGGGCGTACGCCTTTGTGCCGGGGATATCGCCCATTGCCAGCGCCCGATAGGCGCGGGCGGCCGCGATCGCCGCCGGCAGCGAGCGGAACTGCTCTTCATCCACCACCACCATCCCGGCAGAGCCAGGCCCGGCTTGCGGGCGGCCCGCTTCCAGCCAGCGCTCGGCCTCCCGCAGGCGGGCTTCGCTGGCTTCCAGCTCGCCGCCGTTCAGCAAAGCCCAGGCATACCCAAAGCTGACCACCGGCCTGAGGCGCACCAGCTCTTCGGGCAGCGCTTTCACCCAACCTAGCCAGGCCGCGGATTGGTAGCTAATGTCCATCGCCAGCCAGACCCGTTCGATCATGGCCGCAGCCCGGTCAAAGTCTTGCGCCGCCAGGGCATGCCGGATGGCCTCAGCCGGCTGATCGTTCTGTTCGTACCACAGGCTCGCCCGCCGGTGGAGCACAGGCGCCTGATCGGGCTGCTCATCACGCAGGTAGGTTTGCAGCACTTCGGCGAACAGGTGGTGATAGCGGTACCAGGTGCGCCGGTCATCGAGCGGAACGACAAACAGGTTGCCGCGCTCCAGGGCCTCTAACATGGCCTTGCCATCATCCTGGTCCGTTACGGCATTGCACAGCGCGCCGTTCAATCGTTCGAGAATGGAAGTTTGCAGCAAGAAACTGCGCACCCGCTCCGGCTGGCGCTGCAAAACCTCTCCAACCAGGTAATCCAAGACAAAACGGTGACTGCCAGTGAAAGACTGGATGAAATCGACAGGCTCAGGGTGACCAGGCGCGGAGAGCGGCGTTCGCAAGGCGATGGCAGCTAATTGCAAGCCCGCGATCCAACCTTCCGTACGCTGCTCCAAAGCGGCGATATCTTGAGGCGAAAGATTGAGGCCGGCGGCTTTCAGACCCATCGTCCGGTTGAGAAAGTCTGCCGCCTCGGCGGGTGTGAAGCGTAAATCAGCACCGCGCAGTTCGGTCAGTTGTGCTCGCGCGCGCAGCCGGGCCAACAGCAGCGGCGGATCCTCGCGGGTGGCGACGACCAGGTGCATCTGAGGCGGTAAATGCTCAACTATAAAGCTGAGCGCCTGATCCACCGGTTTGGAATCAATCACATGGTAATCATCCAGAACGAGGATAAAGTGTTCCGAAACGGCGTGGAGGTCATTAAGCAAGGCGGTCAAAATTGCCTCGGCAGCCGGCAGCTGCGGAGACTTGAGCGCGGCCAGCGCGCCGGCCCCAGCCTCCGGCGCGATGGTCTGCAAGGCAGCGATCAGGTAGGCGAGAAACCGAGGCGGGTCATTGTCCCCCTCGTCCAGCGACAGCCAGGCGGCCGGCCGGCTGCAGCCGGCCAGCCACTCACTGACCAGGGTGGTTTTGCCAAACCCGGCCGAGGCTGAGATCAGGGTCAGTTTGCAACCCAAAGCGAGACCCTCATTCAGCCGCTGCAGCAGGCGCGGGCGCGGCACCATACCCGGGCGGGGCGGAGGTGTGTAAATCTTGGTCGCCAATAGAGGGGCAGACACAAACGAATTATAACGCCGCAGCCGCTGTCAGAGATACCTGTCTGCTGTAACCTCAGGCTGCCAGCGTGATAACCACGCTGCCACGTTTGCGCCCGGTGTCTGCATAGCGGTGCGCTTCGGCCGTTTGCTCCAGCGGATAGCGGCGGTCAATCACCGGTTTGAGCTTGCCTGCCTCAACCAGCTCTTTTAGAAAAGCCAAACCCTCTTTGCGGTCGGGCGCCGCCCCGGCGAGCACTTTCTTGCCGCCGGTCAGCCCAGTCCAG
>JBJSYW010000129.1:0-4786 GCA_046089985.1 Chloroflexota bacterium | reverse complement strand
GACCTGATGCGCCGCCGGCGGGCGATCGAGCCGGGTACGATGGATTTCCTGTTTGTGGCCCTGTTCCTGTGGGCCGCCCGGCGCGGATATGCCAGCTTCAACATGGGGCTCAGCCCACTTTACCGGGTAGGCGTAGACCCGGGCAGCTCACTGCTCGAACGCTTCATCCATATCTTGTATGAAGACAGCAGCTTTTATGACTTCAAGGGCCTGAACGGCTTCAAGAGCAAATTCCGCCCGGAGTGGACCCCCCAGTACCTGGTTTTCCCGTCCTATACCGGCTTTCTGGTTGTGGGGCTGGCGCTGGCCCGCCTGAATGCCGGGCCGGGCGAAAGCCTGCTCGGCTACTTCCGCCCTCCGGCCCGCATCACCGGCGATTAGCCCGCCAAGATCGAATGCCTGCCGGCGTGCGATCAATTATAATTGCTTCAGCCGGCAGGGTTTACGTAATTCCCCCTGCGACCTCTGTCCCTGTGCATAGGACGGACAGAACCCTGACCCAAAGGCAGTTGAGACTGTATGACAACCAAAGCAACCACAAAATATATCGGAGTAGACCTGGGCGGCACGCATATGCGCGCCGCCATCGTAGACACCCAGGACGGCGCCGTCTCGAACCTGATCCAGGTCGCCACACTCTCGCGCGAAGGTCACGACGCAGTGATGACCCGCATGGCAGCGCTGGTGGACCAGGTGATCCAGGCCGCCGGTGAAACAAAAGATACCATTGGCGGCATCGGCATCGGCGCCCCTGGCCTGCTGGACCTGGACCACGGCACGGTGCTGTTCCTTCCCAACTTACCGGGCAATTGGAAAAACGTCCCGCTCCAGCAGCGCATCCGCGAGCTGGTGGGCCTGCCGGTGCACCTGTTGAACGACGCCCGGGCGATGACCTTCGGCGAGTGGATGTACGGCGCCGGCCGCGGCGTCGACACAGTCGCCTGTTACACGCTCGGCACCGGCGTGGGGGGCGGCCTGGTGATCGGCGGCAAGCTGCACCTGGGCATTAGCGGTTCCGCCGGTGAGCTGGGCCACGCCAGCATCGACATGAACGGCCCACAGTGCGGCTGCGGCAACCGCGGCTGCGTCGAAGTCTATGCCTCCGGGCCGGCGATCGCCGCCGCCGGGGTCAAAGCGGTTGTCCAGGGGCTGACCACTCGCATCGGCGAAATGGCCGGCTACGACCTGAATAAGATCACCCCCGAGCTGGTCTTCCGCGCCGCCCGTGACGGCGACCTGCTGGCCCGCCGCATCTATGAGTTCGCCGGCGAGTGCCTGGGCGTGGCGATCTCGAACATCATCGTCAGCGTCACCCCGCGCAAGATCGTCATCGGCGGCGGCGTGGCGCAGGCCGGCGATCTGCTGCTCGAGCCGATCCGCCGCACCATCCGCGAGCGGGTGGTGATGGCCCCCATCGGCGAAATCCAGGTCATCCCGGCCGAACTTGGCACGTATGCGGGCATGATCGGCGCAGCAGCTTGGGCCAGGCACTGCGAGCGCGGCGGGTAATGCATTATAATCTGGCATATTTCCCGTTCATGTCCGATTTGAATGGCGTTGCGCCACAAGGATGCGGCAATGGCAGAGGATGATTTTGGCCTGAAATTTACGCTGGAATCGGGAGAGACCTGCACCTTTCACGCCCTCCCCATCCGCATCGGGCGCGATCCGTCAAACGAGATCGTCCTGGCGCACGCCACGGTTTCCGCCTTTCATGCCCAGGTCTTCTATGATGACCTGCTCAACGATATCTGCATCCAGGACCTGGATTCGACCAACGGGCTGTTCATCAATGATCTACCAACCCGCAAAAACGTCCTGATGGACGGAGTCAAGATCGGCCTGGGACAGGCCGGGCTGATCTTCCGTGATACGGGTTATATTCATTCGGTCTAAGCGTTCTGCTGCCGAGGCGAGCGATGGTGATCTGCCCAAACTGCCACGCCGAAAACCGGCTCGGGGCGAAATATTGCAAAAGCTGCGCCACACAACTGCCTGTATCTTCGGCCGTCACCCGGCCATTGGAGGTTGTTGAGATGCCAAACAGCTCCCCGTCTACCCCCGGCGATCCGGCGCGCGGCTCCTCCAGCGCCTCGCTCAACCACCCGGGCGCTGCGCGCCCGGTCTCAGCCTCCAACGGTGGCACGCACAAGCTGCCCGGCCCGGGCGGGTTCTACCGCCGCCCGCCGGGCGCGATCTTCGGCGACAGCTACCTGTTCGACAGCCTGCTCTTCAGCGACGAGCACCAGCACCGCTACGGCGTCCACCAGATGGACGTGCCGGAAGATCTGCAGGTGCGCATCTGCCCCAACCCCGACTGCGGTGCAGTCTTCCCGCCGCGCGCCGCCGCCCAGGAAAAGTTCTGCACCGACTGCGGCAAAGCCCTCGAACGCGGCGGCCGCGACCTGGTGCTGATTGAAGCCAATCAACCCATCCCCGAGGCAATCGTGCGCGCCGCCGCCAAGGGCCTGTCGCACGGCAGCGTGCGCGCCCCGCTGGCCGCATTCGTCGAGCGGTTAGCCGGGCTGCCGCGCCACTGCGTGGTGGTGTCGCGCATCCTGCCTTTCGAAGCCACGCCCGAGCCGCTCCAGGCCGTCCAATGGGCCATCCGCCTGGCGCGCGGGTTGGATTACCTGCACGATAACGGCGTCACCTTCGATGGCCTGGTCGACGCCTCGCTGATCGGCATGGTCAACGGGCGCCCGGTATGGGCCAACTTCACCAGCGCCCAGCACCACCCCCAGGGCTACGTCACCGAGCGCCTGCCCGACACACGCTCCCTGGCGCTGCTGGTCTTCAGCTGGCTGACCGGCAAAGCCCGCTTCGAACGCGACCCCAACCTGACCCCCGCCCTCAGCTCGGTTTTCGAAGGGCTGCTGGAGCGCGGCATCCCAGCCAATGCATTGGAATGGGCCGACGCGCTCGAACAGGCCGTGGAAGAGATCGCCTCTCCCAAAACGGTGGACTTGCAGATTGGGCGCTGCAGCAACGTCGGCAAGGTGCGCAGCTTGAACGAAGACAGCCTGCTGTGCCTGGAGGTTGACCGCATCCAGCAATCGCACAGCCACCCGCTGGGCTTCTTCGCCGTTGCCGATGGCATGGGCGGGCACTCGGCCGGTGAAATCGCCAGCGGGACGATCATCAACGTGCTGGCCCAACTGGCGCTTAAAGAGCTGTTCCTGAACCACCTCACCCAGAGCGGCGTGCAAGACGGGCAGCTGTGGCTGCAGCACGCCATCGACGCCGCCAATCACGAAGTCTACACCCTGCGCAAATCCGCCGGGTCCGATATGGGCTCCACCCTGGTGGCGGCGGTCGTCGCCGGGAACCGCGTCTCGGTCGCCCACGTGGGCGACAGCCGGGCCTACCGCATCAGCAGCGACGCCGTCCAGCGCCTGACCGTCGACCACTCGCTGGTCGAGCGGCTGATCGCCACCAACCAGATCACCCGCGAAGAAGCCCGCTATCACCCACAGCGCAACGTGATCTACCGCACCATCGGCGATAAGGCCAACATCGAAGTCGAAACGGCGCTGTACAACCTGTCGATTGGCGATTACCTGCTGCTGTGCTCGGATGGGCTGGTCGGCCCACTGACCGACGAACACATCGCCGAGCTGGTGCGCAGCGCCAGCTCGCCCCAAGCGGCCTGCGAAGCGCTGATCCAGGCGGCCAATGCCAACGGCGGGGATGACAACATCTCTGCCATCGTGGTGCGGGTGATCCAGCCATGCTGAGCTTGCTGGTCACCCCCCACCGCCCGATCTACCAGGCTCTGCCCACGCCGCAGCAGGCTTACCTGCTGTTGGAAGCCCTGCCAGAGAACACCCCGCCGGCCGGAGAGGCCCAGCCGGTGAACCTTTGCCTGGTGCTGGACCGCAGCGGGTCGATGGCGGGCAAGAAGCTCCAGGCGCTGAAAGACGCCGCCCGCCAGATCGTCGACCGGCTCGGCCCGGCCGACTGGCTGTCGGTGGTGATCTTCGACGATATTGACCCGGCCGACCTGGTGATCCCCGCCGGCCCGATCCAGGACGCGCTGGGGGTGAAGCGGCGCATCGACGCCATCCAGGAACGCGGCGGCACGCACATGTCCACCGGGATGCGCCTGGGGCTTGAACAGCTGCGCCTGGGGCAAAGCCCCAGCCGCGTCAGCCAGATGGTGCTGCTCACCGACGGGCAGACCTGGGAGGACAGCCCCGCCTGCCTGGCCCTGGCTGACCGCTGCCGCGAGGCCGGCTTCCCGATCCAGGTCTTCGGCCTGGGGGTGGGCGAGCAGGGCAACTGGGACCCGCAGCTGCTGGAAGAGCTGGCTCGCCGTTCGGGCGGCGAATGGTCGGTCATCGAGCGCCCCGAGCAGATCGCCCCGCTGTTCAAACACACCCTGCAGACCGTTCAGGACACGGCTGCCACGCACGCCCAGCTGACCCTGCGCCTGGTGCAGGGTGTCACCGTGCGCGCCATCTGGCGCGTGACCCCGCTGATCAGCCGGCTGGATGGGGGGGAAGCCGCCGAAAGCGAACTGCAGCTCTTCCTGGGCGATATCCATTACAACGAAGGCCAGGCGCTGCTGGTCGACCTGCTGCTGCCGGCCCGCCCGGACGGCGTCTACCGCCTGGCGCAGGCGGATATCGTCTACACCGACCCCGCCGGCGGGCAGACCGGGCTGCGCAGCTCGGCCGATGTGGTGCTGCGCTTCACCAGCCATGCCGATGAGACCGGCCCGCTCAACCAGCAGATGATGAACCTGGGCGAGCGGGTGGTGGCCCACCGCTTGCAAACCCAGGCG
>JBJSYW010000128.1:0-6513 GCA_046089985.1 Chloroflexota bacterium | reverse complement strand
CCGGCGCCGACCGCGTCGACGGTGCGCAAGATGGTGCCCAGGTTGCCCGGGTCCTGCGGGTTGACCAGGGCCACCCCCCAGGCGAAGTTCTCTGGATCGAGCGTTTCCAGGCGGCGGGCCGGGCGAACGGCAACCGCCAGGATGCCCTGCGGGCTGTCTTTTTCCGCCAGCGCTTCAAACACTTCGCTTGAAACCGGGTAGCAGTCTACCCCGGCGGCGGCCTGCTGCTCGATCAGGCGGCGGGCGTACTCGCTGCGCAGCTGCTCGGGGGCGTAGTAGAGCGCCTCCAGGTGCGCCCCGGCCTCGACTGCCTCGCCCACCGGGCGGATGCCCTCGACCAGAAACACCGGGCTGTCTTGCCGGCCGCGGTGCTGGCGCAGGGCGCGCAGCTGCTTGATCTTCGGGTTTGAGCGGCTGGTGATGATGTCCATAGGAAATCGGGCGGCTTCCGGGCAGATAGCTAGCGGCGCGGCACCCAGGCCAGGATCGTGGCGCCTTCATTGGGGGCAGAAGTGAATTCGATATCGCCGCCCACTTTGCGCGCCCGCGAGGCCATGTTCGACAGCCCGTGGCCCAGGGCGGCGTTGGCTTTGCGCAGCTCGAAACCGCGCCCATCGTCGGAGATTTCGAGCAGCACGCGGTCACGCGTGGTCCACAGGTGCACCTCGGCATGCTGGGCGCGAGCGTGCTTGGCGATGTTAGCCAGCGCTTCCTGGCAGATGTGGAACAGGGCGGTGGAATTGAGCGCGGGAAAGTCGGTCAGCCCGTCCTCGGGGGCCACCAGCGCGGCGCGGGCGGTGCTGTTGGCGTTGAACTCGTCGACCAGGCGCTGCAGGCCCTGTTTGAGGTCTTCGCCGTGGAACTGGCGCGGGCGCAGGTCGAGGATGTAGGAGCGGATATCGCGGATCGTGGCGTTGAGGGCGCTAATCGACTCTTCGATCTTGCGCCTGGCTTGCTCGGGGTCGTCGCCGATGGCCATGCGGGCGAAATCAAGCGCCAGGCCTACCCCGTAGATGGACTGGATGATGCCGTCGTGCAGGTCCATGCCGATGCGATCGCGCTCTTCCAGCACCGCCAGGCGGCGTGAGGCGCGGCTGAGGCGGGCGTTTTCAATGGTGATCCCGGCCCAGGTGCCGATGGCGGTCAGCAGGTTCTGCTCGCGCTCGTCAAATTCGACCGAGCTGCGCGTGGCGGCGGCCATCACTGCCACTACCCGGCCGCCGGCGGTGAGCGGGATGCAGGCGATCGACTGGAAGCCGGCGTCGACCACCTCGCGGCGCAGGTAGCGCATGTCGCTGCGCAGGTTGGAGCTGATCAGCATCTTGCCGGTGGCGGCTACCATGCCGATAAAGCCCTGCCCCACGTCGAAGCGGTCGATGTGCGAGAAGGCTTCCTCGAAATCGCCGCGGTGCATCACCATGCGCAGCACCGGCTCGTTCTCCTCGCGCATGAAGATCTCGCCCGCTTCCACGTCCAGGTAGGCCATCACCAGTTCGAGGGTCTTTTTCAGGATCTCCTCAACGTCCAGCGAGCTGGTCAGGGCGGCGGCGACATCGTTGAGCAGTTTAAGGTCTTCGTTGCGCTGGCACAGCTCCTGGTCGCGGCGCACCAGGGCTTCGTAGAGCTTGGCGTTGGTCAGGGCCACCGCGGCATAGGCTGCCAGGGTTTCGATGACACGCTCGTCCTGCTCGGTGAACTCGTGGTATTCGATCTTGTCGGTCAGGTAGAGCTGTCCGAGCAGGCGGTCCCCGCTGAGGATCGGGACGCCCAGGAAGGAGCGCATGGGCGGGTGACCGGGCGGGAAACCCACCGAGCGCGGGTCGGCGCTGATCTCGGGCATGCGAATGGTACGGCGCTCTTTGCCGATGATGCCGAGCATGCCGCGCCCGATCGGCGGGTGGGCAATGCGAGCAATCTCGGCCTGGGCCATGCCGATGGGGATGAACTTGCTCAGGTCGCCGTGCTCATCCACCACCCCCAACGCGGCATAGCGCGCGCCGGCCTGCTCGCGCGCCATCTCGACGATGCGCTCGAGCACCGTCTCAACGGATAAATTGCTCACCAGCTCCAGGCTGGCACGATGTAAGGCTGCCAGGCGATCTTCTAATTGTTCGCGAGTAAGCAGAACCATCTAAAACCTCACCGGACGCTTATTTTACCCTATTTCAGTCTGAGTTTGATAGCTTTTGCCAGCCTGTCAGATTTATAAGTAGACGATATGCTAGACCAAGGAGGCCCGATGAGCAATGACAGCGGCGGATCGCGCATCGCCGGATTTTATACCCTGAGCATTGAGCAGCGCCTGGCCGAGTTGGGCCGGCGCAGCCAGCTGACCGCCGAAGAGATGGAAGTGCTGCGCGGCGCGGCCGGGTTGGAACTGGAACAGGCCGACCACATGGTGGAAAACGTGGTCGGGCTGCACGCCCTGCCGCTGGGCATTGCGCTGAACTTCCAGGTGAACGGACAGGACGTGCTGGTGCCGATGGCGATCGAAGAGCCGTCGGTAGTGGCGGGGGCGTCTTTCATGGCCCGGCTGGCGCGAGCGGGCGGCGGGTTCCATGCGCACACCACCGCCCCAGAGATGATCGCACAGCTGCAGGTGCTGGAGGTGGTTGACCTGCCGGCGGCGCGGCTGCGCATCCTGGAGCAGCGCAAGGCGCTGCTGGACGAAGCGGCGGGGATTGATCCGGTGCTATCTCGCCTGGGCGGCGGGCCGCGCGACCTGCAGGTGCGCATCATCGATGATTCGCCGATTGGGCCGTTCCTGGTGGTGCACCTGGTGTATGACGTGCGCGATGCGATGGGCGCTAACGCGTTGAACACGGCAGCCGAGAAACTGGCCCCGCACATCGCCCGCCTGAGCGGCGGGCGGGTGCACCTGCGCATCCTGTCCAACCTGGCTGACCGGCGGCTGGCGCGCGCCCGCTGTACTGTGCCGCTGGCCCAGCTGGCGTTTGAGTCATATTCGGCCGAGCAGGTGCGGGATGGGATCATCGCCGCCTGGGCTTTTGCTGCTGTCGATCCGTACCGGGCGGCGACGCACAACAAGGGGATCATGAACGGGGTGGACGCGGTGGTGATTGCCACCGGGAACGACTGGCGGGCAGTTGAAGCCGGGGCGCATGCCTACGCGGCCCGCAGCGGTCAATACACCTCGCTGAGCACCTGGGGCGCCGACGCACAGGGCAACCTGCAGGGCACACTGGAGATGCCGATGGCGGTGGGGACCGTCGGCGGGGCGACCCGCGTGCATCCCACGGCGCGAGCGGCGCTGAAGCTGATGGGCGTGACCAGCGCGGCCCGGCTGGCGGAGGTGATCGTATCGGTGGGGCTGGCGCAGAACCTGGCTGCCCTGCGAGCGCTGGCTACCGAAGGCATCCAGCGTGGCCACATGGGGCTGCATGCCCGCCAGGTGGCGATTGCGGCGGGAGCGCAGGGTGAGCTGGTGGAGCGCCTGGCGGAACAGCTGGTCAGCGAGCAGACCGTGCGTATCGACCGGGCGATCGAGATCCTGGCGCAGTGGCAGGAACACAGCGGCGGGCAAAAAGGTTGACAATATCTGTACAATTAGTTGACACCAGATACACAATGTGCTATACTTGAGCAACTTGTAAAAAGAGGTTAACGGAATGGACCACAACGAACACGCGCAGGAAAGCATCCTTTTGAAACCCAGCCGGCCGGTTGGAATCACCGGCTACGGCGCTTATGTGCCGCGCTACCGCCTGCCGGCCAGCGAGGTGGCGCGCATCTGGACCGATGGACAGGGCGGTTTGCCGATCAAAGAGAAGTCCGTCCCCGGGCTGGATGAAGATGTGGCGACGATGTCGATCGAGGCGGCGCGCAACGCCATGCAGCGGGCCGGGATTGCCCCGCGCGAGCTGCGGGCGGTGTGGGTCGGCTCGGAGTCGCACCCGTATGCGGTCAAGCCGACCTCGACCCTGGTCGCTGAGGCGATCGGCGCAGTGCCGAACGTGCAGGCGGCCGACTGGCAGTTCGCCTGCAAGGCCGGCACCGAAGCCATGGTGGCGGCGATCGGTTTCGTCGGCTCGCAGATGGCCGAGTATGCCCTGGCGATCGGGATGGACACCGCCCAGGGACGCCCGGGCGATGCGCTGGAATACACCGCCGGCGCAGGTGGGGCGGCGTTTGTGCTTGGCCCGGCCGAGGATGCCCTGGCGACGATCGACGCGACCTATTCGTACGTGACCGATACGCCCGATTTCTGGCGTCGGCAGTACGCCAAGTACCCGGAGCACGGTCAGCGCTTCACCGGCGAGCCGGCTTACTTCACACACGTCACTTCGGCCGGGCAGGCGCTGCTGGATGCCACCGATACCACCCCGGCCGATTACCAGTGGGCGGTCTTCCACCAACCCAACACCAAGTTCCCGCAGCGGGCGGCCGAGATGCTGGGCTTCAGCAAAGAGCAGATCGCCCCGGGGCTGCTGGTGCCGGTGATTGGCAACACCTATGCCGGCGCAGCGATCATCGGGCTGACCGCCATCCTGGATATCGCCAAACCGGGCGACCGCATCCTGATGGTTTCGTTCGGCTCGGGGGCCGGCTCGGATGCGTTCGCTCTGACCGTCACCGACCGGCTGCTGGAACGGCGCAACCGGGCCCCTTCTACTCAACAGTATATCGCCCGCCGCACGGTGATCGATTACGCCACCTACGCCCGCTATCGCGGCAAGCTGGTGATGAAATAACCGGTCGACGAGAGAGGACGAGGCTGGTATGACGGATGTCGTAATTGCTGGCATTGGCCAGAAAGCGGTTGAAGAGCACTGGGGCCTGTCTCTGCGAGAGATGGCCTTCCATGCCATCGAAGACGCGGTGCGAGACGCCTCCGGGCTGCGGCCGCAGGCGCTGTACGTGGGCAACATGCTGGCGCCGCAGTTGTCGCGGCAGGCGCACCTGGGAGCGCTGCTGGCCGATTTCGCCGGGCTGACCGGCATCGAGGCGGTGACGGTGGAGGCGGGCGGCGCTTCGGGTGGGGCGGCGCTGCGGGCCGGCTACATGGCGATCGCTTCCGGGTTGGTGGACGTGGCGCTGGTGCTGGGGGTGGAGAAGTTCTCCGACACGGTGGGGCCGGAAGTGGACGCCGCCCTGGCAACCGCCGGCGACGCCGATCACGAGGCCACACAGGGGCTGACCCCCAACGCTCAGGCGGCCCTGCTGATGCGCCGCTATCTGCACGTCTACGGCGTGGAGCGCCAGGTATTCGCCGGTTTCCCGATCACCGCGCACGCCAACGGCGTGGGCAACCCGAATGCCATGTTCCGCAAGGCTATTTCGGCCGAGACGTATGCGAAGGCGGGCCTGGTGAGCGATCCGCTGAATATGTTCGATGTGGCGCCCAACGCCGACGGCGCAGCCGCGCTGGTGCTGACCCGCCCGGGGCTGCTGCCGCCCGGCCTGCCGCACCGGCTGGTGCGCATCGCCGGCTCGGGGATGGCTACCGATACGCTGGCGCTGCACGATCGTCCCGATCCGCTGGAGTTCAAGGCCGCCCGGCAGTCGATTGAACGGGCCTGCGCTAAAGCGCGCATTACCCCGCTGCAGGTCGACCTGTTCGAACTGAGCGACAGCTATTCGATTTATGCGGCCCTGTCGCTGGAAGCGGCGGGTTTTGCGGCGCGCGGTGAAGGCTGGAAGCTGGCCCAGAACGGCAGCGCCCCGGCGGCGATCAGTCTGCAAGGCTCGCTGCCGATCGCCACGTTTGGCGGGCTGAAGGCGCGTGGCAACCCGGGCGGCGCAACCGGCGTCTACCAGGCGGTGGAAGCCGCACTGCAACTGCGCGGGCAGGCCGGCAAGAACCAGGCGCCCGGCGCGCGCCGGGCGCTGGTGCAGAGCCTGGGCGGCCCGGCGTCCACCGCGGTCAGCCACGTGCTGGAAGCGCTGGATTAGGCGATGTTGATAGCTCTTGATAGTTTTTCAGCATACACTTGGGAAAGTAACGAACGGAATCGTTTGAAAGGAGACGGTTAGCATGGAAATTTCTCGCCATTGGCGTTTACGCAAGCAGCGGTATGGGTTGGTTGGTGAGGTGTGTCCGCACTGCGAAGCGAAGCTGTTCCCGCCGCGGGATGTCTGCCCCGAGTGCGGCGGTGAGGCGAAGACCCTGTATCATTTTAGCGGCCGCGGTGAGGTGTATTCCTTCACCACCGTCTATGATCCGCCCGCCGGCTACGAGGAGAACGCTCCTTATACGGTAGCGCTGGTCAAGCTGGAAGAGGGGCCGCTGGTGACCGCTCAACTGACCGATCTGGGCGATCAGCCGGTCGAGATTGGCGCGCCGGTCGAGATGGTGACGCGCCGCCTGCGCCAGGATGGCGACGAGCGCGGCGTGATCGTTTATGGGTATAAGTTCCGGCCGGTGGGACTTGGTCCGCACTAGGTCGTTGTCGAATCATCTGGAGGAGATTTAAACGGATCGTAACCTCTAAAGACCGATCTTTGTGAATGTAGACCTTCTCAACCAAAGTATTTACAATCTTTCGTTTCAAC
>JBJSYW010000127.1:0-12007 GCA_046089985.1 Chloroflexota bacterium | reverse complement strand
CGGCGGCGCATGCGGCGCAGTTCTTCGCCTTGCAGCGTGGTCAGGTCCAATCCATCGAAATAGACGTGCCCGGAGGTCGGGCGGTACAGCTGCAGGATCGCCCGCCCAGTGGTCGACTTGCCGCACCCCGACTCGCCCACCAGGCCGAAGGTTTCGCCTTTGCGGATATCGAACGAGACGCCGTCCACCGCGTGCACCGCGCCCACCTGGCGCTGCAGCACGCCCTTCAAAATCGGGAAATGCATGACCAGCTTATCAACTTTCAGCAGCGTGTTATTTGCGTTCATTAGCGGGGCTTTCCTTCAGCAATATTCCACCAACAAGCCGCGCGGTGCTTAATCCCGACTTCCATCAGCGGCGGGTTTTCCTGGCAGCGGTCAAAGACGTGCGGGCAGCGCGGGGAGAACGGGCAGCCCTTCGGCTTTTCGATCAGCACCGGCGGCAGCCCGGGGATATCCGCCAGACGCTGGTGCTCCAGATTATCCATGCGCGGCAGGCTGTTCAGCAGGCCGACCGTATACGGATGGGTCGGATGAGCGTAGAGTTCTTTGACCGGCGACTCTTCGATAATAAAACCGGCGTACATCACAATCACCCGCTCAGCCAGGCCGGCTACCACGCCCAGGTCATGCGTGATCCAGATCACCGACATGCCCAGCTCTTCGCGCAGCCGGCGCACCAGGTCGATGATCTGGGCCTGGATGGTCACGTCCAGCGCGGTGGTCGGTTCGTCGGCGATCAGGATCTGCGGGTTGCAGGCCAGCGCCATAGCGATCATCACGCGCTGGCGCATCCCGCCCGAGAACTGGTGCGGGTACTGGTTCAGGCGCTTCTCAGCTTCGGGAATGCCCACCAGCTTCAACAGTTCAACCACGCGCTCCAGCGCCTCGGTCTTGTTCATCTTCAGGTGCAGCATCAGCGGCTCGGAAACCTGCTTGCCGATTGTCAGCACCGGGTTGAGCGAGGTCATCGGGTCCTGGAAGATCATGCCGATTTGCGAGCCGCGCACGTCTCGAATTTCGTCAGCTTTTAGTCTCAGCAGATCTTTGCCGTGGAAGATTGCTTTGCCACCGGCGATGATGCCGGGCGGGGTCGGGATTAGCTGCAGCAGCGACATCATCGTGACGCTCTTGCCGCAGCCGCTCTCGCCTACCACCCCCAGGCTTTCCCCCTCCATCAGGTCGAATGTCACGCCGTTTACGGCGTATACCATTCCATCAGATGTTTTGAAACGTGTCTCTAGGTTTTGTACTTGCAAAATGGGCTTCCGGCCATTTTTTGCTTCCATGAAACGGGTCTCTCCTCGCTCAGAGTTTAGCCACAGAAAGCATGCTTCACAGCACGGTGGACAATTATAACATTTTTAACTCGGGTTAATCGATTATTTGGCGTAGGCATACGTTACGGATATGTAGGGATGCGCGAAGTCTACAGGATAATACTTTCCAGGATGAAGGGAGGTTCAACGGATTCCAAAACTCATCCATCATTCCTCCTCGCCGAAGCGGATTTTTACATACGAGCGGTAGCGGTCGGGGTGTACGGCGCCGGCGGCTACCGCCTGCCGCACTGCGCAGCCCGGCTCGTGCACGTGCGTGCAGTCGCTGAAGGCGCACTGCGCGACAAGCTCACGCAGTTCTGGGAAGTAGGCGTCCAGCTCTTCCGGCTGGATGTCCCACAGCCCCAACGCTTTCAACCCCGGCGTGTCGGCCACGTAGCCCCCGTCCAGCAGCGGGAACAGCTGGCGCACCACCGTGGTATGCCGCCCTTTGCGCGTCGACCGGCTGATCTGGCGGGTCAGCTGGCCCAGTCCCGGCTGGATGGCGTTTAGGAGGCTCGACTTACCCACCCCGGAAGGGCCCGCCAGCAGCGACATCTGCCCAGACAGGCGCCGGTGCAGATCGTCCAGCCCCTGCCCGTCAACCACCGAGGTGTAAACCACCGCATACCCCAGCCCGGGATAGTGCCCAAACAGCTGCTGTGCGGCTTGCATGCCGATCAGGTCTACCTTGTTGGCGACAATAGCAGCCGGGATGCCCTGCCGCTCGCAGATCACCAAAAAGCGGTCCAGCATCGCCAGGCGCGGTTCCGGGTGCGAGCAGGCGAACACCAGCAGCGCCTGGTCGGGGTTGGCGATCAGGATCTGCTCGTACAAGCCCTCCGGCGAGGGGTCCAGGCGGTGGAACACGCGCACCCGCGGCAGCACTTCCTCGATCACCCCGCTGCCGTCCTCCAGGCGCGTCACCGCCACCCGGTCGCCAATGGCGACGATATCGCCGCGCCGCCCGCCCTTCTTCAGCCGGCCGCGCAGTTGGCACACCAGCTCTTGCTCACCGGTCTGCACCCAGAAAAACCCCGACTGGGTCTTCACTACCAATCCATGCATCATCCGTCGCCATCCTGTGTCTGGCGACGCCGCTGGCAGGCCGGCGGGCCGGTAAAGCTGCCGGCGGAGAGGCCCGCCGGATAGACCGGGTGCGCAGTTCTCATGGCGTGGGGGTGATCGTCAGCGTATTGGTGATGGGCACGTTGTAGCTGGCTTCCCACGGGTAAAGCTTCTGCGGCTGCCCGCTGAAATACAACTCCACAATCCGCCGGAAGATCGGCGCGGCATAGTCGGAGCCTTCCCCCACCGTCTCGACGATCACCGCCACAGCGATATCCGGGCGGTCGGGGCGGTTGGCCATCGTATACCCGGCGAACCAGGCGTGCGGCAGATCCTGGCCCGACTGCGCCGTGCCGGTCTTGCCCGCCACCGGCAGGTCCAGCCCGGTGAAGACGTGCCAGGCGGTGCCGCGCGGTTTCTCGTTGCGGATCACCCCCACCAGCCCCTGCTGCACCAGGCGCAGCGCATCCTGGCTGAGCGGCAGCCGTCCATTGGGCTGCGGGCGGAAGGTCAGCGAGGGCTTACCATCCGGCGGCGCCACCCGCTCAACGATCTGCGGGCGGTACAGCGTGCCGCTGTTGCCGATGGCGGCGATAAAATCGGCCACCTGCAGCGGCGTCACCAGCAGGTCGCCCTGCCCGATCGCCAGGTTGACCGCGTCCACCTGGGTTTGCGGGTCGGGCACCTGCCCGGCAGTCTCGTCCAGGCCGATCAACCCGGTGGGCCGGCCCAGGCCAAAGCTGCGCGCCATCCCCGAAACGGCCGTGTCCAGCCCCTGGTTGAACAGGTCCAGCCCAATATGCCAGAACCACGGGTTGCACGAACGCATCAGCCCTTCGGGCAGCGTCAGCAGCCCGCTGGGGATGGTCGAGCCGTTCTTCAAGTAATAATCATACGTCCAGTCGTTCAGGCGCGCCCCGGGAAGTTCTTCGAAGAAGTAGCCGCACTGGTAGGTGCTCTCCCCCGAATAGCGCCCGCTGTCCAACCCGGCTGCCATCGTAATGATCTTGAACACCGAGCCAAGCGGGTACTGGCCCTGGGTGGCCCGGTTGAGCAGCGGCTGGTCCGGATCGCTGGTGATGTTGAACAGCAGCTGGGCGCTGCTGTAGTTGACCGGCTCAAACGCATTCGGGTCAAAGGTCGGCGCAGAAACCATCGCCAGCACCCGCCCGCTGTCGCGCTCCAGCACCACCACTGCGCCGCGGAAGCCTGACAGCGCCTTCTGCGCTTCCACCTGGAAATCGCGCTCGATGGTGGTGTACACCGCTTCGGCGGGGTGGGCCTCGGTCTGAGCCAGGCGCGTCACCGGCTGGCCCTGAGCATTGAAGACGTACAGCGCCCCACCGCGCTGCCCTGCCAGGTACGCCTCGGCCCACGCCTCCAGCCCGCTGCGCCCTACCCGCTCATCGGGCAGGTAGCCTTTGCGCTTATAGGCTTCTGCTTCGTCGGGCTGAATGGCGCTGACATAGCCCACCAGGTGCGGAGCAATCCCGCCGTCAAAATAGTAGCGCGATTTATACGGCTTCAGCGCCAGCCCCACCAGGTCGTTCAGCTCGCCGGTCTGCCCTGCCACCCGGTCGGCTGACACCACGCCCACCGGCACGTACCAACCGGCCCCAGCCGGGGCGCTGCGGAACAGCGCCTCCACGGTCTCCAACGGCGCGCCGGTCAGCTCGGAAACCCGCTCCAGCAGTTTCGCCGCCTGGTCGGGCTGCACCCGGTCGGGCAGCAGCCCCACGGCGATCGCGTCTGCCTGCGCCACCAGCGCCTTGCCGCTGCGGTCATAAATATTGGCCCGGGAAGGCACATAGCTGCCGCGGTCCATCACCAGGTAGTTGCCGCCCTGCAGTTCGGGCAGCACCAGCGTATCGTCCCACTCGACGCGCCACTCGCCCTTCTCCAGGCGCAGGTTCATCACCGTCTCGCGGCTGATATCCCCTACCAGCTGGCTGGTCAGGGTCACCCGGTAGCGCACCTGGGCCTTCTGCTGGTCGACCAGCACCGACAGCGGTTCGCTGCTCACGCCGCTCAGGGCGGCCTCGATGGCGATCCCCGTATAATGATCGATAAATTCTTCCTGGCTGAGCGCATCCCGGCTGACGGCGGTCAGCAGCGGGTACATCGCCGCGTAATCCTCGGCTTTCCAGGCTTCCAGGTAGGCCAGCGCCACGCGCTTGACCTGCTCCTGCGCCCCTTCGACCAGATTGGCCGGGGCCGGTGTGCCGATCGGCATCACCGGCGGCGGGGTAGCGACGATCAACGGAGCGCAGCCCGCCGGCAGCGCCAAAACCAACGCCAGCGCCGCCGCAACCCCATACTGGATCAACTTCCAGCGGCGCATACACTGCATGCGCCGCATGCACCGCATGCGCCGCATGCACCGCATGCGCCACCCATCTACTCGTCCGCTTGGCATGCTCACCGCCCCGCTTCCTGGCCCGCCGCGCCCATCGCCTGCTGCCCGATCGGGCAGGGCGCTTGCAGCGATTTCTGGCAGGCCTCCACCAACCCATTGTGCGGCGGTGCGCCCAATTCGCTCAACAGCGCCGCCAACCGGCATACCGGCAGCCCAATCACGTTTGCATGGCAGCCCTGCAAGTTCTGTACCGGGTGGAAACCGGGATGCTGGATGGCATACGCCCCGGCCTTATCCATCGGGTCGCCGCCGGCGATGTAGGCGTCGATCTCTGCATCGCTGTAATCGCGCATATATACCTGGGTGACCTCCACCGCGCTGCGCAGCGCCCGGTCGGCTATCCGCAACACCGCTGCCCCGGTCAGCACCTGGTGGACGCGCCCGCGCAGCTGGCGCAGCATGCGCTGCGCTTCGGCTGCGTCGGCCGGCTTACCCAGGATCTGGGCGGCGCCGGCACAGTCGGCTACCGTCGTATCCGCCGCCACAATCCAGGCCGGTTCATCCGCCCCGCCCTGCAGCTGCGCCAGCCGCGGCAGCGCTGCCCAGGCCTTGCTCTCGGCCAGCCGGCGCACATATGCCTCCGGCGTCTCGCCGGGAAGCACGCTCTCATCGACCGGGGCCGCCAGGACGGTGAACGACCATCCGCCCAGGGCCAACAATTGTTTTCGACGTGGGGAATTGGAAGCCAGGTAAAGCATTGCTGTGATTCTATCACAAGCCGCCGGGTGTATTCGTCCTCGCATCCGCGACCCAATCGAGTACAATCCGGTCATCCAGACAACAGCGCCAAAGAATTGCAAATGGAGGCACAAGTATGCACGAATTGATTGAGCGCATCCGGCGCGACGGCAAATACCTCGGCCGGGGCATCCTGAAAGTCGACAGCTTCATTAACCACCAGGTCGACCCGCAGTTGATGGACCTGTGCGGGCGCGAGTTCGCCCGCCGCTTCCGCGACTGCGGCGCTACCAAGGTGCTGACCGCCGAGATCTCGGGCATTGCCCCAGCCGTGCTGACCGCCCTGCACATGGGCCTGCCGGTGGTGTATGCTCGCAAGCACAAGCCGATCACCATGCCCGACCAGGTCTTCCTGACCCTCTCGCCTTCGCACACCAAGGGCCACATGGTGGAGTTGATCATCTCGCCCGAGTACCTGGCGGGCGGCGAGCGTGTGCTGATCATCGATGACTTCCTGGCCAGCGGCGCCACGATCATGGGCCTGGTGCGGCTGGCCCGCACGGCCGGGGCCGAGATCGTCGGCATCGGCGCGCTGGTTGAAAAGCTGTTCGAAGGCGGCCGCGCCGCGCTCGAACAGCTGGGCGTGCCGGTCGAATCGCTGGCCTGCATCACCCGCATGGATGACAGCGGGATCGAGTTCGCCGAAACGCCATGAACGGCTCGATCGCGATCCTCGATTTTGGCTCGCAGTACGCCCAGCTGATCGCCCGCCGGGTGCGCGAGGTGCAGGTGTACTGCGAGTTATTCCCCTGGGACGCCCCGGCCGAGCAGGTGCTGGCGCTGCAGCCGCAAGGCTTCATCCTGTCCGGCGGCCCGGCCTCGGTCTACGATGACGGCGCACCCTACATCCCTGCCTACGTGTTGGCAAGCGGCCTGCCAGTGCTGGGCATCTGCTACGGCATGCAGGCGCTGACCCAGGCGCTGGGCGGGCGGGTGGCCCCCTCCACCCATCGCGAATACGGCCCGGCCGAAATCCAGGTGACGGTCGAGAACCCGCTGCTGCCCACCGGCGCTCAGGCGGTGTGGATGTCGCACGGCGACCGCATCGAAAGCCTGCCGCCCGGCTTCCAGCCGCTGGGCCACAGCGCCAACTCGCCCGTAGCCGCCATGGGCGACCTGCAGCGGCGCTATTTCGGGCTGCAGTTCCACCCGGAGGTGCATCACACCCCCGGCGGCGGCGAGGTGCTGCGCCGCTTTGCCGGGCAGGTGTGCGGCGCGCCGGCCGATTGGACCCCCGAATCGATCATTGCCGATGGCATAGCCCGGGTGCAGGCGCAAGTGGGCCGCGGGCTGGTGCTTTCGGGCGTCAGCGGCGGGGTCGATTCAAGCGTCGCCACCGCCCTGGTACAGAAAGCCGTCGGCGACCAGCTGGTAGCGGTTTTCGTCGACACCGGGCTGCTGCGCCAGGGCGAGGCTGCCCAGGTGCAGCGCGCCCTGCATGACCAGCTGGGTGTGGAGCTGATCACCGTCAACGCCGAAGCGCAGTTTATGCAGGCCCTGGCCGGCGTCAGCGCGCCGGAGGCCAAGCGCAAGATCATCGGTGAACTGTTCATCCGCACCTTTGAGGCCCAGGCCCGCCGGTTGGGCCTGCCCGAATTCCTGGTGCAGGGCACGATTTACCCCGACGTAGTCGAATCCAGCGCCCCGGATCGCAGCAAGGCGCACAAGATCAAGACCCACCATAACGTCGGCGGGCTGCCCGAGGACATGCAGTTCAAGCTGGTTGAGCCGCTGCGCTACCTGTTCAAAGACGAGGTGCGCCGGGTGGGCGAAGCGCTGGGCCTGCCGTCCGAACTGGTGTGGCGCCAGCCCTTCCCCGGGCCGGGGCTGGCGGTGCGCTGCCTGGGCGAGGTCACCCCCGAGCGCATCCACCGCCTGCAGCAGGCCGATGCGATTTTCACCGGCGAGCTGGCCGCCGCCGGGCTGCTGCGCATGGCGGGCGAGAGCGGCGAGCTGAGCGGCACCGCCCAGGCTTTTGCAGTGCTGCTGCCGGTGCGTTCGGTGGGCGTAATGGGCGACCAGCGCACCTACCAGGAAACCGTGGCGCTGCGCGCTGTCACCACCCAGGACTTCATGACCGCCGATTGGGCGCGCCTGCCCTATGACCTGCTCGGACGTGTGGCCAACCGCATCGTCAATGAAGTGACCGGCGTCAACCGGGTGGTGCTGGATATCACCAGCAAACCGCCCGCGACGATCGAGTGGGAATGACGTATATAGAAAAGGTCGTACAAGCGCCGCCTACCGGCGCAGCGGCTCATCTACTCAGGAGGTCTTATGGACTACGGCGAAATCTTCTCAAAAGCCTGGAAAATCATCTGGAAACATAAAATTCTGTGGGTGTTCGGCATTTTGGCCAGCTGCGGCAGCCGCGGCGGCGGGGGAGGCGGCGGCGGGAACTACAACTTCAACAACAACGACTTCTCAAACGGCAATATCCCCGCCCCGTTCCGCAACCTGCCCGACTGGTTCAACCACCCGGAGAACTTCACCGGGCTGATCATCCTGATCGTGGTGACTTTGTGTATCATCAGCATTATCGCCCTGGTGCTAGGCGTGGTCGGGCGGGCAGGGCTGATCCGCGGCGCATACCATGCCGACCGGGATGAAAACGTGGTGCTGTCGTTCGGGTCGCTGTTCAGCGAAGGGCTGCGCTACTTCTGGCGCATCTTCCTGCTGGACCTGGTGGTCGGGCTGGCCTTCATGGTGATCGTGCTGGCAGTGGCGGCGGTTGGCTTCGGCGTCGCCGCGGCAGCCGGGATCAGCGTCAGCCAGCTGAGCGACTCAGCTTCATCCGCCGCCGCCGGCGGAGCGGTGTTCTCGGTGGTGATGCTGTTCCTGTTCTGCCTGTGCTGCATTTTCGTGCCGATCAGCATCGTTGTCGGCCTGCTGCTTGAGCTGGCCTACCCGGCGATCGCCATCGATGAACTGGGCGTGTTCGGCAGCCTGGCCGGGCCTGGGAGCTGGCCAAATCCAATCTGGGCACGATCGTGCTGCTGGGCATCGTGCTGGGGATCGTGATCAACGGGGTAGTCGGCGCGCTGATCGGGCTGCCGATGATCCTGGTGATGCTCCCGGCAATCATCGCCATGATGGGCGGGCAGGACGCCATGCAGGCCGGAATCGCCGTCTCGCTGCTGTGCTGCGCGATCTACCTGCCGGTGCTGCTGGTGCTGCGCGGCATCCTGAACGCCTACACCCAATCGGCCTGGAGCCTGGCCTACCTGCGCATGACCGCCGGCAGCCGGGAGCCGCAGGGCGAGCTGCCCACGGGGGTAGAGGTCTTCCCCGCCTGACGAGGCGCTTCATCTAGCTCATCGCTTTCCGGGCGGGGAGGCGGCGCAGCCGCTTCCCCGCCTTAATTCCCACCGAATTTGTGCTAAAATCCTGCTATGCGTAACCGCGTCCGCGGTCTGATTGTGATTCTATGCCTGCTCAGCTGCCTGCCTGCTCCGGCGGGCGCTCAAAACGGCAGCGGCGCCGCCCTCAGCGCCCCCAACATCGATGACTTTCCCACGATTCGCGCATACTTGAAAGTCTTCGATGGGCAGGGCCGTTTTGTCGACGCGCTGCAAGCCGAGCAGGTGACCATCCTGGAGGACGGCAGCCCGCGCCCGGTGGACCGCCTGGATCTGCTGCGCCCCGGGGTGCAGTTTGTAGCTGCCATCAACCCCGGTCCTTCCTTCGCCATCCGCAACGCTCAGGCCGTCTCACGCTACGACCTGCTAAAAGAAGCCCTGCGCGCCTGGGCGCTGAGCCGCTCCGGCTCCACGCTGGACAACTACAGCCTGCTGATCACCGGCGGGCCGGCTGCCAGCCACACCCCCAGCGCCACCCAGTGGCTGGGCGCACTGCAGTCCGATACGATCGACCCGCGCCAGGCCATCCCATCGCTCGATACGCTGTCACGCGCCATTAGCCTGGCTTCTGATCCCACCGACCGGCCCGGCATGGGGCGCATGGTGCTGTTCATCACTCCGCCGCCCGAAACCCAGGCCGATCCACAGATCTATGAGAACCTGGCAGCCCAGGCCAACAGTGCCGGGATCCCGATCACCATCTGGCTGGTCTCGTCCAGCGGGGCGTTCACCACCCAGGGCGTGCAGCAGCTGCAGCAGTTAGCCGCCATGACCGGCGGGCAGTTCTTCACCTTCACCGGTGAAGAGACGCTGCCGGACCTGGAAGTGTACCTGGAGCCGCAGCGGCTGATCTACCAGCTCGGTTACACCTCGGCGGTCACCACCGAGGGGCTGCACCAGATCACGGCGCAGATCCGGCTGGGCGAAGCCTCGGTAGACACCCAACCGGCAAGTTTTGAGATCCGTCTGCAGCCGCCCCAACCGGCGCTGGTGCAGCCGCCCACCCAGGTGCTCCGCCGCCCGGCGGCCCTGGCCACCCCCGGGCCAGGCGCGGCCCAAAGCGAAGCCATGCTGGCCCCGGAGGCGCTGGAAATCCAGGTGATCTTCGATTTCCCGGATGGCCGCCCGCGCCCGCTGGCCTACTCGGCCCTGCTGGTGGACGGGCAGGTGGTGGACGAGAACACCCAGCCGCCCTTTGACCGCTTCCGCTGGCCGTTGGACGAGTATACCGGCAGCGCAGAACACCGCTTGCAGGTGCAGGCGCGCGACGCCTTGGGTCTGAGCGGCAGCAGTATCGAAACGCCAATCATGATCAGCGTGGAACAGCCCTCCTCCAGCCCAATGGCGCGCTTCCAGAACAGCCTGCCGGTGATCGCCATGCTGGTGGCGCTGGTGGCGGGAGCGCTGCTATTCCTGGTGATGGTGATGGGCGGGCGGTTGCGCCCGCGCGCCCAGCGCGCCGCCGCCCGCCGCAGCCGGGCCGACCCGGTCACACAGCCGGTGCATATCCCCAACGAACCCGCCCCTCACCGCCGCCCCGGCTGGGTCAGCCGGCTGCAGGGGGCGGGCCGCCAGCCGGCTGCCGGCGCCGAAGCCTACCTGAACCCGCTGCCGGATACTGCCGACGACCAGACCATCCTGCCCATCCCGGTGCCGCTTGACGGGCTGGTCTTTGGCAGTGACCCGGCCTCCGCCGGGCTGCTGCTCGACGACCGCTCGATCGAGAAGCTGCACGCCGTGCTGACCCGCCTGGAAGATGGCAGCTACCGCCTGGCCGACCAGGGCTCGGTGGCCGGCACCTGGATCAATTACACCCCCGTGTCCAGGGAAGGCGCCCGCCTGGAACACGGCGACCTGGTGCACATTGGGCGCATCGGCTTTCGCTTCACCCTGCGCAAACCGACCAACCCCCGCCGCCCGGTGATCGTCAGCAGCGCCCCGGCCGATTTTGCCAGGCAAGAAGACGAACCGGAAGGCCCATCCGCCGAGCCACCCACCCCTGATCCGCTCCCCGAGGAGAGCCAGCCATGATCCCTGCTGAGCGCGCCCACCTGTACGCCGCCGCCGATACCCACCCCGGCATGACCGGGAAGAACAACGAAGACCGCTATTCGGTGTCTGCCTTCCGCATCGAGGGTGAAAAGCCGCGCCCGGCGCTGCTGGCCCTGGTGTGCGATGGCATCGGCGGGCACCGCGCCGGCGAGGTGGCGGCCGAGATCGCCATCGACACCATCGTGCGCACGGCCGCACAGGACAGCGCCGCCCAGCCGCTGGAACTGCTGCGCCAGGCGATCCAACAGGCCAGCCAGAACATTTATGCCCACGCCCAGAGCGACCCCAACCGTCACGGCATGGGCTCCACCTGCGCAGCGGCGCTGATCATCGAAAACCGCCTGTTCGTCGCCTACGTGGGTGATTCGCGCATCTACCTGCTGCGCGGCGGGCAGATCTTCCAGCTTTCGATCGACCACACCTGGATCCAGGAGGCCCTGGACGCCGGGGTGATCACCCAGGAACAGGTTTTTGGGCACCCTAACGCACACGTCATCCGCCGCTACCTGGGCTCGGCCGCGCCGGTGGAGGTGGATACGCGCCTGCGCCTCTCGCCGCAGGACAGCGATGAGCAGATGTTCGCCAACCAGGGCACGGCGCTGCTGCCCGCCGACCAACTGCTGCTGTGCAGCGATGGGCTGACCGACCTGGTGCGCCCGGAGGAGATCCTGGCGGCGCTGCAGGCCCACCCGGCCAACAGCCAGCCTGAGGCGCTGCGCCAGTTGATCGCCCTGGCGAACGAGCGCGGCGGACACGACAACATCACGATCGTGGCGCTGCAGGCGCCTGCCAACCTGTCCGACCAGGCGCCCACCATCCCGGCGCCGGTCTCCGCCGGGCAGATCACCCAGGCCGCCGGTGCGTCGTCCAGCACAGCGCCCACCATTCCGGTAAGCATAGCCGGCGGCGCGGCCGTCTCGCCGCCGCCCGGGGCAGCCGCCAACACCGGGCGCGCGCCGGCAGCTGCGCCCCCGGCGCGCTGGAAGACGCTGGCCGGCTGCCTGCTTGCCGTGCTGCTGGCTGGACTGGTAATCGGCGCGCTGGGCGCGGCCTACT
>JBJSYW010000126.1:0-9088 GCA_046089985.1 Chloroflexota bacterium | reverse complement strand
ATCGGCTACCCAGTAGTGGTGCAGCTCAACTCGGAGACGATCACGCACAAGACCGACGTCCAGGGTGTGCAGCTCAACCTCAAGGATGAAAAGACGGTGCGCGACGCCTACGAGACGATTCGCGCCGCCGTCACCGAGAAGCATGGCGCCGAGCACTTCCAAGGCGTGACGGTGCAGCCGATGGCGAAGCTGGACGGCTACGAATTGATTATCGGCAGCAGCCCCGACCCGCAGTTTGGCCCGGTGCTGCTGTTCGGCATGGGAGGTCAGTTGGTGGAGGTCTTCAAAGACAGCGCCCTGGCCCTGCCCCCGCTGAACACCACCCTGGCCCGCCGTATGATGGAACGCACCAAGATCTACAAAGCCCTGAAGGGTGTACGCGGCCGCCAGCCGGTCGACCTGGGTGCGCTGGAGCAGATCATGGTGCGCTTCAGCACCCTGGTCAGCGAGCAGCCGTGGATCAAGGAGCTTGACATCAACCCGCTGGTCGCCTCGCCGGAGAACATCATCGCCCTGGACGCCCGCGTGGTGATCTACGGCTCGGAGATGGACGCCAAGAAGCTGCCGCGCCTGGCGATCCGCCCCTACCCGCAGCAGTACGTCAGCCAGTGGACCACCAAGGACGGCACGCAGATCACCTTCCGCCCGATCCGCGCCGAGGACGAACCGCTGCTGTACAAGTTCCACACCTCGCTCTCGGACCGCAGCGTCTACCTGCGCTGGCTGCAGCCGCTGTCGCTCAGCGAGCACGCCCAGCACGAGCGCCTGTCGCGCATCGCCCACGGCGACTACGACCGGGTAATCACGCTGGTAGCCGACCGCTACACCGACGACCCCGACGCGCTGCGCATCACCGCCGCCGCCCGCATGAGCAAGCTGCACGGCACCAACGCCGCCCGCTTCAGCCTGCTGGTCAGCGACTGCTGCCAGGGACAGGGCATCGGCGAGGAGATCTTCCGCCGCATGCTCGACATCGCCCGCCAGGAAAAGATGGAACGGCTGGAGGCGATCATGTCTGCCGATAACGCCGCCATGCGCCGCCTGTGCGAGAAGTACGGCTTCAAGATCTCGCAGCATACCGAAGGCATGGTGCGCGCCGACCTGGCGCTGTAACCCGCCGCCGTCCCAGGCAGCCGCCGGGGATGGCTTTCTCCCTACCCTCACGGGGGTGTCCGCTGCAGTTTTGGACACCCCCTTATATTTTATTAATAAAATGATACAATTATTAAATCAGGAGAGAGGGTATGCAATCGCGCACATCACTTATGAACAAACTTGGCTATATGATTGGCGGGGTTATCATCGGCCTGCTGTTAGGGCTGTATATCGGCTGGATCGCCTGGCCGGTGACCTGGGAGAACGCTACGCCATCCGTCCTGGACGCCGCCAGCCGGCAGAACTTCCTGCGCGCGGCGATCGATTCGTTTTCACTGACCGGCGACATTGAGCTGGCAGCCCAGCGTTATGAATCGCTGGGCGAGTACGCCGCCTCCACGCTGGGAGCGATCTACTCCAACCCACAGGAACAGCCCGCCCAGGTGGTGGAGGCCTTTGCGGTAGCCGTCGGCGCCACCCAGGCGCTGCAGGGCCCACCCGGAGCCGCTCCGGCCGAAGCGCCGGGCGCTGAGCCGGCGTCGGCCGGCGGCGCGGGCGCGCTGGGCGGCTACCTGGTCAGCGGTGCGCTGGCGCTGGTGGCGCTGCTGATCGGGCTGCTGCTGGTGCTGCTGGTGCTGCGCAGCCTGCGCAACCGCACCCGCTCCCGCCGCCCGACCCCCGCCGAGGAGCAAACTGCCGCCGGGAGCTCGGCCCTGGAACCGCTGCCCGCCGCCGGGACGGCCGAGGTCTACCCGTTCGAAGAAGAAGTGCAGCCGTCCACCGCTGAGCCAATCACCACCGGGCAAATCGCCGGGCAGGCCGATGCCGAGCCGGGCGACGCTGTGCCGGGCGACCTGCCCGATTGGCTGCAGGAAGAAGCCCCGCCCGCCCCGCAGCCTGCCCCGGCGCAGCCGGTGGATGTCTTTGAGCCGCCGGCGCTGGAAGACGAAGCGCAGTTGGGCGTGCTGCCCGACTGGCTGAGCGATCAAGCGCCCCAGGCCGAGCAGCCGACTGCCCCCGCCTCCGAGCAGCCTGCCGAAGCCGTGCCGGCCGAAATCCCCGACTGGCTGGCGGACCAGGCCGCCCAGGAAGCGCCGCTTACCGCAGACGCCACCGCAGCCGTGCCGGCCGAGATCCCTGACTGGCTGATGGATCAGGCCCCCCAGGAGGCTGGTGAAGCGGCTGAAGCGCTGGCCTTTGAAGCCGGCGCGGACGCCTGGGAGCCGGATGAGACCCCCGAAGAGACCCACGCCAAGTTCAGCCGCGACCTGTCCACCCTGCCGGCGATGGACGAGACCTTCGCCGCCCGCTTGAAGAGCGCCGGCGTATCCGCTCCGCTGACCCTGCTGCGCAAGGGCGCCGACGAACAGGGCCGCCTGGCCCTGGCCGAGCGCGCCGGTGTGGACGCCGCCGAGCTGGAATCCTGGGTGCACCTGACCGACCTGCTGCGCGTGCGCGGCGTCACCGCCGAGCATGCCATCCTGCTCGATGGCGTTGGCGTGCACGGCGTAGCCGGGCTGGCCCAGGCCGATGCGGCTGCCCTGCAGCAAGAGCTGGCTGCCGCTAATGCCGAGTATAACCTGTTGGCCCGCGCGCCTTCACAGGCGCAGGTGCGCAGTTGGATCGAACTGGCCGGCCAGCTGCCGCCCGCCATCACCTGACCCCTACCCGGATGCCGACCGGCCGCGAGATAGCGTATGAACCCATCTACACCTCGCTCACCCGCCAATCCTACCGGCGGCCTGCCGGGCAAACCTGCTCACTCACCTCGGGGGACCGCGACCCTGCGTGACGACCAGGGCGCGGTCAACCTGATGCGGGTGCTGGAAGAGGCCAACCGCATCGCATCGATGACCAGCCTGGAAGATCTGCTGGAGCAGATGCTTCAGTTGATGATTCGCGTCTCCGGCGCCACCAACGGCACACTCTACCTGCTCGATCGGGATGCGCATGAGCTGGTTTTCATGGTGGTTGAAGGCGCTGCCTCAGACCGCCGGCTGAAGGGCAAGCGCATCAAGGAGAACATGGGCATCGTCGGGGCGGCGGTCAGCCAGGGCACCCCGATCGTGATCGAAGACCTGTCCAACGACCCGCGCTGGTACGTCGAGTTCCACCCGGAACTGGCCAGCCGGCTGAAGAATGCCATCACGCTGCCGCTGCTGCTGCAGGCCCGCCCGATCGGCGCGGTGCAGATCTTCAACTACAGCCACACCGAAGTGGAACTGCTGCAGATGCTGGGCAACCGCATGGCGTCCGAGGTCGATAAAACCCTGCTGCTGCAGAAGGCGCAGCGTTCAAACCAGCGCCTGCGCGAGCTGGTGGAAGCCATGGGCCAGATCGGCGCAGTGCTGGACCAGGAAGAACTGCTGGCCCTGCTGACCGAGAACACCGCCTGCCTGCTGGAGGCCGACATCAGCTCGGTCTACATCATCGAGGCCACCGCCGAGGGCCCCAAGCTGCTCACCCGCAACCATCCACACGGAGCAACCACCCCGCCCACGCTGCAGCCGATGCTATCAATGCAGAGCTTCCAGGCCGCGTCGGTGGTATCTGCCCCGCTGCGCGCCCGGCCGATCTCGGTCGGCAAGGAGCGCAGCCGGTTGGATGAGCGCATCATCGGCGGGCTGATGGCCTTCAACAAACCCCAGGGCGGCTTCGACGAGGAAGACACCCAGATGCTGGGCATCCTGGCTGGGCAGGCCAGCACCGTGCTGCAGATCGCCACGCTGTACGGGCAGGCCAACCAGTTGTTCATCGACTTCATCCAGGCCCTGGCGGCCACCATCGACGCCACCGACCCCTACACCCGCGGCCACTCGCAGCGCGTGGCCGAGTACTCGGTTGCCATCGCCCAGGAGATGGGCATCCACGGCGACCTGCTGATGGACATCCGCATCGGCAGCCTGCTGCACGACATCGGCAAGCTGGGCGTGCCCGACAGCATCCTGACCAAGCCCGGCAACCTGACCGACGAAGAGTACGAGCAGATGAAGAAACACCCCGGGATCGGCTACAAGATCATCGAGAAGGTTCAGATGCTGCACAACATGCTGCCGTGCATCGTGGAACACCACGAACGCCTGGACGGCACCGGTTACCCGATGGGGCTGCGCGGCGAGCAGATCTCGCAGATGGGCCGCATCGTGGCGGTGGCCGATGTCTATGACGCCCTGACCACCGATCGCCCCTACCGCAAGGCAATGGACCTGGAGACCGTGCTAGACTACCTGCACAAAAACATCGGCCGCCAATTCGACCCCGAGTGTGTCGAGGCCATGACCCGTTTTGCGCTGAAACGCTGACCGGTCCCGGCAGCGTGGTATACCAACCGATCGTCGATTACCCGTGCCTGGAGGAGCCATGTTCATTCCCTCGATGCTGTTAAAGCGCCTGTATACGTTTTCGAGCCTGAAGAACACCCCCGATGGGGTGCAGTTCTCGGTCAAGAACCGCCTGAGCGACGCCCACCTGACCGGCATCAGCGGACTGAAGATCAACGGCAGCCCGCTGCCGCTGGATCGCACCCAGTTCCGGCTGGCCGACGGGCGCTGCGTTCTGGCCAACCAGATCAGCCTGGCGGCCCCGCTGGCCTTCCCGCTGCGGGCGGTGATCGACATCCTCGCCCCGCTCGAGCCGCTGGCCCCCGGCAAATACACTCTCGAGATCGCCGTCAAAGCCGACCCATTCGGCGACCTGCGTTTCGAGGTGGAAGACGCCATCTCGAAGGAAGGCATGCGCCTGCCGCGCATCCCGCGCAGCGATGACGACAACTACAGCCCGCAGATCATCCGCGAGCGGCAGGCTTATATCGAGAGCCTGGCGGGCCGTAAACTGGAGCACATCCCGCACTATTCGTTTGACCCGAACATCACCCGCGGCAATATCGAGAACTTCACCGGGGTGGCCCAGGTGCCGCTGGGTTTCGCAGGCCCGCTGCAGATCCACGGCGAGCACGCCCAGGGCGACTTCCTGATCCCGCTCGCCACCACCGAGGGCACGCTGGTGGCCTCCTACAACCGCGGCATCAAGCTGCTGAACCTGTGCGGTGGGGTCAAATGCACCGTGGTGGCCGACGCCATGCAGCGCGCCCCGGTGTTCGTCTTCGACGATGCCCGCCAGGGGCGCGAGTTCTGGCGCTGGGTGCAGGAAAACATGGACACCATCCGCGAGGAGGCCGAGTCGACCTCCAGCGTAGCCAAGCTGATCGACATTGACTGCTACCTGGGCTCGAAGTTCGTCTACCTGCGCTTCAACTACACCACCGGCGACGCCGCCGGGCAGAACATGGTCGGCCGGGCCACCTTCGCCGCCTGTTCCTGGATCATGGACAACTACGACGGCATCCGCCACTTCTACCTGGAATCGAACTTCGCCACCGACAAGAAAGCCTCCCAGATCAACATCATGCGCACGCGCGGCAAGCGCGTCACCGCCGAAGCGCTGATTAAGCGCGACGTGCTGGTGCAGAACATGCGCGTCGAGCCGTCCAACCTGGCCTATCACTACCAGGTGGCCAACGTCGGCTCGATCCTGTCTGGGGCGAACAACAACGGGCTGCACTCGGCCAACGCCATCACCGCCATCTTCATCGCCACCGGGCAGGATGTGGCCAACGTGGCCGAATCGTCGGCCGGGATCCTGTATGCCGAGCTGACCCCCGACGGCGACCTGTACATCTCGCTGACCATCCCGTCGCTGATCGTGGCTACCTACGGCGGCGGCACCGGGCTGGCTACCCAGCGTGAATGCCTGGAACTGCTGGGCTGCTACGGGCAGGGCAAGGTCTACCGGCTGGCCGAGATCGTCGCCGGGGCGGCGCTGGCGGGCGAGCTGTCGCTGGCAAGCGCCATCTCGTCGTCGGATTGGGTCTCCAGCCACGAGACATACGGCCGCAATCGCTGATCCGCCGGCCAAACCGGGCAGCATTGGCCCAAAAGGCGGGTATAATACGGGCGACTTTGTCAGCAAAGGATAGAGAGAGCCGCACCCTATGCGAACGTTGATCGTTGGGCTGGATGCCTTTGATCCAGCCCTTTTTGAAACCCTGTATAACCAGGGCCGGCTGCCCAATCTGGGACGGCTGGCCGATAAAAAGGGCTACTCGCGCTTCCAGGTGGCTAACCCGCCGCAGAGCGAGGTGTCGTGGAGCAGCATCGCCACCGGGTTGGACCCCGGCGCGCACGGCATGTACGATTTCGTCCACCGCGACCCGCAGAGCTATGCCCTGTTCCCGTCGCTGCTGCCCACCGGCAAGGTGTTGGGCGGCACCGGGTTCGTGCGCCCGCACAACGCCAAGACCATCTTCGACCAGGCGGCCGAGCAGGGCTTCCCGTCCACCTCGCTATGGTGGCCGGCTACCTTCCCGGCGCGCCCCGAATCGCCGGTGCGCACGCTGCCTGGGCTGGGCGCGCCCGATATCCAGGGCCGCATGGGGGTCGGCTCGCTGCACTCCACCGACCCCGACCTGCCGGATAAGCAGGGCAAGACCCCGGTCTTCCGCCTGAAGCGCAGCGGCATGGGCCGCTTCACCAGCGTGCTGGAAGGCCCGGCCCACAGCACCCGCCAGGGCCCGAAGAACGCCGAGCTGCCGGTGGAACTGCTGGTCAAAGACGAGCGCAGCCTGGAGCTGCACATCGACCGCCAGGTGATCCCGCTGACGCTGGGGCAGTGGAGCCCGCTCATCGAGATCAAATTCAAGCTGGGGCTGCTGGTCTCGGTGCACGCCATCACCCGCATCGTGGTCACCCAACTGCAGCCGCAGGTGCAGTTCTATGCCCTGCCGCTGCAAATCCACCCGCTGCACGCCATCTGGCGCTACGGCACGCCGGCCGGCTTCGTGCGCGACGCCTGGAAGGCCGCCGGGCCGTTCCTGACCCTGGGCTGGCCGCAAGACACCACCGCCCTGGAAGACGGCTGCATCGACGACGAGCAGTTTCTGGCGCTGTGCGAGTCGATCGAGGCCGTCCGGCTAAAACTGCTGCTGCACCTGCTGAAAAACTTTGACGAAGGGCTGTTAGCGGCGGTGTTCGACACGCTGGACCGCGTCCAGCATATGTTCCGCAAGCAGCGCCCGGACGTGATCGAGCAGTGGTACGTGCGCATGGACGATTACGTGGGCCAGGCGTTGAAGGCCGCGCAGCGGCCCGGACGCCCGCTGCGCACGCTGGTGGTCTCGGACCACGGTTTCAACGCCTTCGATTACAAGGTGCACCTGAACCGCTGGCTGGTTGAGAACGGCTACCTGGCGGCCCACTCGCCCGAGCCGGAAGGCGACCTGAAGCAGGCCGACTGGCTGAAGAGCCGCGCCTATGCCATCGGGCTGAACAGCCTGTACCTGAACCTGCAGGGCCGCGAAGGCCAGGGCAGCCTGGCCCCGGCCGACGCGCTGCCGCTGCGCGAGCGCCTGCGCGACGAACTGCTGCAGTGGAAAGCCCCGGACGGGCGCAGCGTGGTCAGCCAGGTGTACTTCAAAGAAGACGTCTTCCATGGCTCGCTCACCCGCCACAGCCCCGACCTGCTGGTAGGTTACATGCCCGGCTTCCGCGGCTCGGCCGAGACCGGACTGGGCGGCTGGAAAGCCGCCGCGCTGGAGCCCAACCACGATCACTGGGCTTCGGACCACTGTTTTGACGCCCAGCGCGTGCCGGGCAGCCTGTTCTACAGCGGCAGCCTGTACGGCTATCCGCAGCCATCCTTCCGCGACATCCCGGCCCTGGCGATCGACTCGGCTCCAGATGAAAGCGGCGGAACTTCCACCCCTACCCTCTCTAACGACGACCAGGCCCGGGTTGAAGAACGCCTGAAGAGCCTGGGGTACTTATAAGGAGATCCACGCGTGCTGCACATCATCCTGACCGCCCCAAAGTTTTACATCGACCCGGGCACCGGGGGCCTGCTGTTCCAGCTGCTGGCTGTGCTGCTGGCGACCCTGTCTGGGGTATTGTTTTTCTTCTCGCGCCAGATCAAGAGCTTGTGGGCCCGCCTGCGCCGCAAGACGCGCAAAGACCCCCAGGACCAGGGGCCGCAAGACGGGCAGCTCTAGCGCTCAAGCAGCCGGCGGTTCGGCCGGTTTGCGGTGGCGGTACAGGTTCGGGTCGATCACTGCGCCCATCGCAGCTTCGTCCAGGGCCTGGCCCAGGAACTCGCAGATCTCCTGGATGTGCGGGGCAGGGTTCTTGAGCAGCGCGTTGTAATCCACGTACAGCACGTCCATATTCGGCTGGCGGTTCAACCACAGCGTGACCTGGCGCAGGTGCTTTTCAAAGTACTGCGCCATTTCCCGGTCGCTTTGCGCGTCCGGGTTCTCGCCGCGGTTAACCAGCATCTTGCGCTGCGAGGCCAGCACCTCGGGCAGGGCACGCTGCACGAACAGCACCTTGTAGCGCTGGTCGCCCGGCAGGTAGCTGAGCAGGGCCGAGATGACCTTCACCGCCCGGCCGCGCGCCTGCGGCACCCAGGCCAGGTCGCCCTCGCGCATCTGCTTGACCGCCTCGAACTCGTAATAACCGCGCGGGTTGTCGTCGTCGGCGGTGCGCTGCCCGTCGGTGAGCGGCGGGATACCGCCCGCCTCGAGCATGCGCATCAACATGGATGTGCCCGAGCGCGGCAGCCCCGACACCACAACAATCGCCGGCCGCGCATCGCGCCGGTGGAACAGGTTGGAGAGGAAGCTCATGCGCTGCGCTAGGCCCGCTGGCAGAAGGCGCAGGTGGGCTTGAACAGCTGGCTGCCCATCACTTTGCCGTCACAGTCATTGCAGCGCCACGCGCCGGCCTGCAGGCCGCTGCGGATCGCCAGGCCCGCGGCGGGGCGGGAAGCAGCCGGCCGCGCGTGGGAGGTGGGGGGAAGGGTTGGTTTCATTGGGGTCTCCTTATCACGGACGCGCATCAGGTGCGGCAGACTTCACACACCGCGTTCGACAGGCTGCCGCCGCCCAGATTCTGCCCGGTGCACTGCTGGCAGGTCAGCCACTGGACGTTGTCGGGCGGGCGCG
>JBJSYW010000125.1:0-5097 GCA_046089985.1 Chloroflexota bacterium | reverse complement strand
AAACAGCAGCACCAGCAGAACCGCTGTCCAGCCGGGCAGGTACAATGGCGCGCGGTTCAATAGCGCCATCCCCCAGGCCACGACCAGGCTTAGCGCGGTGATTTGCACCAGCGCTACGGCTGCCGGAGATTCCCATAAGCGGGTGATTAACTAGATGCTCAGCGTGTGGGTGGCAGGGTGGAAGTCATTGAAGCTCTTTGTCTGGACCTGGTTCCACTGGTCGATTGCATCGGGAGTCATTACTCCTGGCCAGAAGGCCAGCAGGAATATCCCCCAGGCCGCCAGCATTGGCAGCATGTACAGCAGCGTCAGGCGCCAGGTGCGCCTGCTGCCGGCTGCTGGGCTCGGCGCAGCCAATACCGGCGCTGTAACCGGAATCAAGTATAGGGTCACAGATACCAGGAATAGGGTCAGGCCGATCGCCAGAGTGGCTGAAACGACATACAATGGTTGGCCAGAGAACTTATACAGATTCAATGGGATCGTGTATACCAGGTAGAACCCAGACAGTAGCGCCAGCCCCAGCCAGGCCAGACGGCTGCTGCGCGACAGCCCGCGCCTGTCCAGCTGTGGCAACGCATATTGGAACAGCAGCTGGTAGGCTAACAAGGAGAAGATACCCAATAACATCAGCGCCAGCAGCAGGGCAGCGAGCGCCGATTCGTCGTGAATGACCTTCAGCCGGTTAACAAACAGGAAATGGGTTATGCCGGCGCCTAAGACTGCGCTGGCCGCTAGATGAAAGTTCTTGTTCATGGTTTGGATCATTGCAATTTGCATTCGCTGGCTTGGTGCTCGGCCTCAGGCTGCTGTGGCGCTGCATACTGGCGCAGGAAGATAAAGCTCAACGAGAACAGGCCCACCAGGTAGACCGGGTACTGGTAGCGGAAGGACTGGGATCCGTTGACGGTGAATAACACCGCCGAGTGCAGCACAATTGGAAAGACGAACAGCAGGTAGCGCCAGTTGCGGAAACGCAGCGCCAATACCGCGGTCAGCAGAATCGCCAGGTACAGGTACGCCGCCGGGCGCCACAGCAGTTGATCATCCCACTTGTCCATGTTGGATAGTTTCTGTACGTAGGATTCGTACAGCGGTTCTTTTAATCCCGGCAGCAGTGAACCGGCTTTGATGCCATATGGGTTGCGATAAATATAATCCAGCTGCCCGTCGGCATTCTGATAAAAAGCATGCGTGCTCATATAACCACGGGGCAGGATGTAGACCGACCATACCAGCGAGCCGTTGCACAGGATGTGGTCCAGATTTACGCGTGGATTGCGCCTGAGGGTGTCCATGTAGATCGCTGGGATCTCGGCCCGGTACTTATAAAACTCGTCCCAGTTAAAGGCTTTATCAAAGATGATGCTGCCCGAGAAGAAGCAGTCGTACCCCCAGTTGTCCTGCAGCGGCCGGATTCTGGAAAGCACCTCTGCCTGCTGGCGGGTCAGCTCGGTGTCCGCTTCCAGGTGGGCGGCGATCTGGAAGATCAGCCGGCGGGTTCCCATATCGCTGTCGGGTTGGATGTTCAGCAGGCTGTAAAGGCCGTAGCGAACCCCCGTCCACATCACGATCAGCGTGGTCAGCCCGATGGCGAGCTGTCGCCAATGGCTCCGGTAAACCAGCAGCAGCAGCAGCAGGGTGCCCAACGCCACCGGCGAACCGTTGTGACGGTAGGTGGCGGTGGCCACCACCACAAGCCCCAGGACCACACCCGCGTATTTGTGCTTCAGCCAGCCCCCATCGCTGGCGACGATTTGCAGAACCAGCAGTGAAAGCGCAAATAGCGCGATGCTGTATGGGATGTCTTTCCATAGCGTAATGACCAGGGATAGATTGACCGGTGAAATAGCGAACAGCAAGACCAATCCGGCGGCTGCCCAGCCTGGCAGAAACAGCCGGGGGCTGTTCAGCAGCGACACCCCCCACGCCACTACTGCGCTGAGGGCGATGATCTGCACCAGCGCCACTGCCGCCGGGGATTCCCACAGGCGGGTGATCAGCCAGATGCTCAGGGTGTGGATGGCGGGGTGGCTGTCATTGATCTGCATGGTTTGCATCTGACCCCACTGGTCGACCGAGTCGGGCGTCATTGCCCCCGGCCAGAAGGTCATCAGGAAGATCGTCCAGGCAGCCAGCAGCGGCAGCATGTACAGGACGCGCCGCCGCCAGGCCGGCCGCTTCTCAGGCGCGGCGGCCGGCTGCCCTACTCCCCCAGGGACTGCAACCAGAACGAGGAAGAGCGCCACCGAGGCAAGGAACACGATCAGGCCAAGGGTCAGCGTGGCAGAAACCACATACAGTTGCACCAGATCTGCCGAACGGTCGATCTGTTCAGGCGCCAGCACCACCTGTTTCTCGCCGGTCTGTTTGGCGTACAGGTCGGTCGTTTTCCCTTTTCCACTGAAGATGACCCGGACTTTGCCAGACTGCGGGCCGGTATGAAAAACCAGGATGATTTTTTGGGAGATTTCTCCCTCCCAGGTGAGCCGCTGTGGATAACCGCCGGCGGCTACCAGCGCACCCTGTACCTGCTGCCAGCCGCCGCTCTGCGTCAGCTGGTCGTAAACGAACGGCAGGCCGTCTTCGTAGGTCAGGCTGGCGATGGAAACCCGGCTGTCTTGCGCAGCGCTGTTTTTCTCGCCCAATGCGATGATCTCCAGCGACTGCCGGTCAAAGAATTTGGGCATTTCTAACGGAATGGTGTAAACCAGGTAGAACCCGGCCAGCAGGGTGAGTGCCAGCCAGGCCAGGCGGCCGCGGCCCGGGATGCCGCGCCCGGCGAGGCGCGGCAGGGCGTAACGGAACAACAACAGATAGGACAGCCCGGAGAAAATCGCGCTCAACAGCAGCGCCAGCAGCAGCGCGGCGAGCGCCGATTCCTGGGTGATCGCCACCAACCGCTTGATGAAAAAGCAGTATGTGATGCTGGCACCAAAGACGGCGCTCACCGGCAGCGGCATGTTCTTCTGGAATACCCGGATCGTTGAATTGGGGATCAGCGGCCGAGGACTGGAAAGGATATTTTTCATGAAGGTTTGAGGGGTAGATTTTTAGATGGCTTGCTTGTAGGATCGACCGGGCCGGCGGCCCACTGGAGCAGCAGGCTCAACCCGCCTAGCAGCAGCACGAACAACAGCAGGATGACGTGCGACCCAACCGCAATGTTCAGCGCATCAACATCGCTGTAGCCCATCAGGGTGAACGCGGCCACCCAGCCCACTTCGTGGGTGCCCAGGTTGGCGAACCCCTGAAACGGCAGCAGCGTCATCGGCACCATCACCGCCGAGACGATCACCGCCTGCGGAAAATTCATCGGGTAGCCCAGGCCGCGCACCACCAGGTAGAAATTGGTATAGATGCACAACCAGATCCCCACGGTCAGCAGCAGCATGCGCAGGTTCTGACGCCGCTGCTGGATGGTGATCAGACTGTTCACCAACTCGACCAACGTTTTTTCGATTTTCCCCGCCCAACCGCGGCGTGACGCCGGACGGGTGATTGGCGCCGCGCGCCGCCCCAGCAGGCTGAAGAAGATGCCTCCGCCGATCAGCGAGAGCACGATAAAGCTGACCGATGAATAGCGCATCCATGACGGCATGCGCACCCAGAACGGCGCCAGCACCACCGGCAGGAACAGCGCCACGGTGACGAAGTCGAAAAACCTGGACACAACCAGCGTGGTCGCGCTCTCGACCAGCGAGATGTGCAGGCGCCGGTTGACCAGCAGCACGTAGGAGACCTCGCCGGTTTTGGCCGGCAGCAGGTAGTTGAACATCCCGTACAGGCCGGTGACGCTTAACAGCGGCAGGAACGGCAGCGGCTGGGTATAGGCCAGCTGCTGGAAGCGCACCGTGCGCAGCACATAGCCCATGCTGTAGACGATGAAACTCAGCGCCAGCCAGCCCCAATTGGCATTCAGCAGCACAGCCGCGCTGGCCTGCCAATCCAGGTTAACCACCAGGTAAAGGATCATGCCCAGCGTCAGCAAGACGCTGATGATAAGCGTGAGCCTGGAACGCCGCTGCTTGCGTTTCTGCATCGCTGCGTCTGTCTCTCCCTGGCGCTAGCCAGCCGTCTTTCCGGCCTGGACTTTCTCGATCCAGACCGGCTCGTTTCCATAGCCGTATGCGCTCATCAGCGGTCCGCACAGTTCCACCAGCCGGGCGCACATCCCGGGCGACCAGTTTTGCCAGGCAGGGAAGCTGTCGCCTTTGGCTTCGTTGGCCGGCTTGCGAAAGCGCGCTTCCACGCCGCTGACGGGCGGCAGGCCCATGAACTCCAGCATGCAGTTAAACTGCTGCTCGGGCGCCGGCCCGCCAAAGAAATCCTCAAAGCGCAGGCGCAGGTAAGGCACGGACGATTTTTCCAACTGCTGGATAGCCCGGTTTTTAAAATCCCAGATCCAGCAGTAGCGCTCAAATTCGGACAGCCGCACTGCCTGAGCCAGCGGCATCTGCCCCACCAGGAACGGGTTTGGCCGCCAGAACGGCACAAAGCGGCTGGCAACATAGCTGCGCGCCCGGTGCGCGTTCCAATTGATATGGGAGCGTACGTACGAGCGCGGGTCGCGCACCAGGTGCACCACGCGCAGCCCCGGGTACAACTCTGGGGCGGTGGCTACCACGCCATACAAAAAGGTATTGGCCTCGACAATATACGGTTTCTGGCACTCGTTTAGCTCGCGGCTTTTGAAAGCTTTCCAGGCGGTGGTCAGCACGCTTTTAGGGATCAATTTGCTGTAATACAGGTTCGACAGGATGTTCAACGAGTGTGAAAAGCCGCGTTCATGGAACGCCTCGATGTTTGGGAAGAGATCGGCTAGCAGGCCGGCGAAGAAGACCGTTCCGGTGCGGCCGGTTGAAACGATGATGATGGGCTGCGGTAATGCCATGCAATTATCTTCCGTTCGAGCGATTGTAGTCCATATCCATCCAGATGGCGAACAGGATGGATTGCATAAAGGTCAGGATCGAGAACACCAGGATGATCAACGTGGTAGTCGGCGCGATGCCGAGGGTATAGTACTTGTATAGGAAGCGGACGCTGAGCGGCAGGATCCCCAACAGCAGGATCAGGGCCGAGAACAGGTAGAAC
>JBJSYW010000124.1:0-4392 GCA_046089985.1 Chloroflexota bacterium | reverse complement strand
CACTGGCGCAGGCTGCTGCGCGGGTGGATGACAACCGTTCCACCCAAACCGGTTGGCTGCGCAGTTCGCTCTCAGATCGCCCGCATGAGTACGACCCGGCGCGGGCGCAGGAGATCTACAGCGACGCGCTGGAAGCCTGGCGGCGCAACCCACTGGCCTGGCGGGCGATCTCAATCACCACCGATTATGTGGTTGGAGACCGGTTGGCAATCTCATCGCCCTACCCGGCGCTGGAACGCTTTATCCAGGCTTTCTGGAACCATCCGAAGAACCGCATGCCGCAGCGCCTGGAGACGATGTGCGACGAACTGTCGCGCGCCGGCGATCTGTTTGTGCTGCTGTTCCGTAACCCGCAGGATGGGATGAGTTATATCCGCTTTGTCACCAAGGACCGCATCCAGCGCATTGAGACCGCCGCCAACGATTGGGAGGTTGAGCAGCGCTACCTCGAGCTGCCGGACGGCCCGGCGGGAGAACCGCGCGCCTGGCTTTCGCCGCAGCATCCGGCGGCGAGCGAGGCCGAAGCGGTGATGCTGCACTATGCGATCAACCGCCCGCTCGGCGCAGTGACCGGCGAGAGCGACCTGACCACCATGCTCCCCTGGATGCAGCGCTACAACCGCATGGTGGAAGACCGCGTGCGCCTGCACGCGGCGATGCGCTCGTTCCTGTGGATGGTGACCGTGCCCACGCCGCGGGTGCGCGAAAAGCTGGAGCAGTACCGTCTGCCGCCCGAGCCAGGCAGCATCATCGTCAAGGATGAGAGCGAACAATGGCAGGCCAATGCGCCCAATTTGCGCGGTCTGGACGCCGCCCGTGATCTGCAGGCGGTGCGCGGCCTGGTGGACGCCGGCAGCGGCTACCCGCCGCACTGGCGCGGCGATGCGGGAGATATCTCGCTGGCGACTGCCCAGGCGATGCAAGGCCCCACCGAACGCCACCTGCGCCGCCGGCAGCAGTATTTCCTGTGGATGCTGCAAGACATCCTGTACCATGCCTACCGCCGCTCGGTGGAGATCGGGCGCGGTCGGCCGCTGGCTGCGACCGATTACCGCAAGCTGTTCCACGTCGGCGCGCAGGATATCAGCCGTTGGGATAACGAAAGCCTGGCGCGCAGCGCTCGCGATGTGGCGCAGGCGCTGAGCGCCATGCACGTCCAGCTGGGCGGCGGCGGGGCCGAGTTCCTGCGCAAATCGCTGGCGGCGACCTTCAAATTCATGGGCGAGCCGCTGGACGAAGCGGAGCTGACCCGGATGGTGGCGCAGGCAGCTCAGGCCGCGCCTGGGGGGCTGGGCCAGTCAGCTGGCGGCTAGGCTGTCCGGCTGGATGCCAGGATCCAAGGGGTTGGGAAAGGAGCCATATGGAGCGATCCGAACGGCTGCAGCTGGCAGGCGAGATCCTTGCCGGGCTGCAGGCACAACTGCCGGGCGCGAGCCAGGCGGGCGCAGGCGCGCCGGGCGGCGCCGAACAGGCCGCGGGTGCGCAGTCCGCCAGTCCACAGGCCGGGCAAACGTACCGGGCGCGCTTTGTGCGCGCCGGGCCGGTGCGCACCGCTGGCGGCGGGTGCGGCCCGCTGTCGATCGCAGCCGCCGCGCTGCAGGCGGCCGCCGCTTCCGGACTGTTTGACCGGCGGGCGGTGTTTATCGATCACAGCCCGGCTGGAGAACACCCCAGCCTGCGCCGCCTGGCGGGCGTCACGCTGGCGGCGCGCTGGGACCCGCTTGAGCAGGCAGTGGAGGGCTGCCTGCGCCTGTACGATACCTCCAGCGGCCGGGAAGCCGCCAGGCTGCTGGACGCGCTGCTGGATGACCGGCAGTCTGCCCCGGATGTGGGGCTGTCGCTGGTGTTCTACCCCCTGTGGGATGAGGCCCAGGTGGTGGGCATCCGCGCCGTAGACAGTGTGGACCTGGTGTTCCAGCCGGCAGCCGATGGACGGGTGCTGCAGGCGCTGCACCGGACGTACCCGCTGCAGGACTCAAAAGGAGAACCGACGATGAGCGAGAGCACGCAACCCATCGAAGAGCGCCAGGCCGGGCAGCCGGCACGGCAGGCAGAACCCACCCGGCAGGCCGAGGGCGCGCCGCATGCTGCGCCGGCGCTGGCTGCCGGTGAGCGCGGCGCGGCGGCTGTGGCAGGCCACGCCAATCTGCTGCAGCCGGCGGCCGATTGGCAGGCCGCGCTGGCAGAAAGCGCGGCCCAGGCGCTGCTTATGGCCAGCGGGCTGCCCGAAGCCAGCCGAGCGCGCCTGGCTGCCGCTCATTACCCCGCCCCTGACGACCTGGCCCGGGCGATCGCCGGAGAGCGCGCCTACCTGGCTGCGCTGCAGGCGGATGGGGTGGTGCAGATCGGCGGCGTGCCGCCGCGCGCGGATGCCTACGGCCGGCAGACCGGCCCGGCAGGCCGCATCGAAGGCATGCGCACCGGCCTGGAGCGCGTCCAGCTGGCGCTGGATGGGCTGCTCTCCGGGGCGCGCCCGCCAGAAGGCGTCCAGCCGCTGACCGGCATCCGTGAGCTGTATCACCTGCTCTCTGGCGATTACGAATTGAGCGGCGTGTTCCAGCCGGAGCGGATCCAGTTCGCCGGCGTGACCAGTTCAACGATGGCTTCGATGGTAGCCAACGCGCTCAACAAGGTCATCGCCAGCGAGTTCGCCGCCTACCCGCGCTGGTGGGAGGCGATCACAGTCCAGCAGGATTTCGCCAGCCTGCAGAACATCCGCTGGATCTCGCTGGGTGGGATCGGCGAGCTGCCCACCGTGGCCGAAGGCGCGGCCTACAGCGAACTGAGCTGGGACGACAGCTATGAAACGGCCGCCTTCGTCAAGAAGGGCGGCTACCTGGGCATCACGATGGAAGCCATCGACAAGGATGACACCGGGCGGTTGGCGGCGGCGCCGCGCGCCCTGGCCCAGGCCGCCTGGCTGACGCTCAGCAAGAGCATCGCGGCGATCTTCACCGGCAGCGCCGGGGCCGGCCCGGATATGTCGGACGGCAAGGCGTTGTTCCACACCGACCGCGGCAACCTGGGCACGACGGCGTTGTCGATCGGTGCGTACAGTGCAGCGCGCAGCGCCATGCGCAAATTCACCGAACTGAACAGCGGCGAGCGCCTGGGCGCGCTGACCGCTCCCAAGTACCTGCTGGTGCCACCCGACCTGGAGATCACCGCTCTGCAGGTGCTGGCCTCTGAGTATGACTACGGCTACGCCGCCGCCAACACTCCGGCTGCGCCGGTCAACCCGCATGCCCTGGGCGACAGCACCGGGGCGCGCATGAACGCCGCCCGCAGCCGGGTGATCGTCGTTGACCTGTGGACCGACAGCGCCGACTGGGCGGCAGTGGCCGACCCGCGCCTGTGGCCCACGATCGGGGTCGGCTTCCGCTACGGCCGCCAGCCAGAGGTGTTCAGCGTAGCCAGCCCCACGGTCGGGCTGATGTTCTCCAATGATACGCTGCCGGTGAAGGCGCGCTTCTTCTTTGCCGCCGGCCCGATGGACTGGCGTGGGCTGTATAAGTGCAATGTAGCCTGAACCGCTGCGCAGGCTGCCGCTCGAAACGAGGTGAGCCGTGACGATGATGCTGTCGATGATCCGCCAGGCCTGCCGCGGCCAGCTGGCGGATAACGCTCTGCTGGGCAACTACACCTTCAGCGATGAGCAGCTGGACGGATGGATCAATGCGGCTGTGCTGGACCTCTCGCTGCATTTCCCCCGCCAGGCGAGCGCCACGCTGGCGCTGCAGCCCGGGGTGCAGGTGTATGCGCTGGAGAGCGATTTCCTGGCCGCGCTGCAGGTCGCCAGCCCGGCGGGCCAGGTTCCCCCCTGCCTGCTGCGGCGGGATGATTCCAGCCGGCCGGATTTCTGGCTGGCGCCCGGGCGCTATGATGTGGTACGTCGCATGGACGCCGGCCCGGGTGGAGAAGCGCAGCTGGTGCTTTCCGATCCACCGGCAGCCGGGCAGGCGGCGAGCGTAGAGTACCTGGCCGAGCACCGGCCGCTGTCCAGCCCGAGCGATATCACTACCCTGCTCGACCGCCACGCGGTGCTGATCCCGGCCTACGTGCGCTGGAAGGCCTGGCAGGCGCTGTCCACGCGCGGCGGGATGAACCCCGACCAGGCCCCGCTGCTGGGGTCCACGCCTGAAGCCAATGCCCTGCGCGCCGAACAGGCCTACCGGGCTGCGCTGCAGGCGGCCCAGGCGGCCGAAGGCGAAAGCCGGGTGCTGGCATGGCGGTTGGATAAGTGGGACCGGGGGAGTTAATGCGTTGAAAACCGGGGGCGCCCGCTGATCCGAGTGGGCGCCCTCAGCGGGGGAAAGTCAAGCGCCAGGATCAGCCAGTCAGCACCACCCAACCATTCAGGCGCACACCACCCGGTCGCGGCAGGCATTTTTG
>JBJSYW010000123.1:0-3264 GCA_046089985.1 Chloroflexota bacterium | reverse complement strand
GCCATGTGCTGCGCCTGGCGCCGGGGTTGCTGTATAACCGGGCCCGCTACGGGCGCTATCTGGATGTGTTCGTCACCCACGCCGCGCCCACCGGCATCCACGATGCGAGCGACCTGCCCCACCGCGGCATCGACGCGTTCCGCTGGCTGGTGCGCGTCTTCCGCCCGGCCTACTACTTTCACGGTCACATCCACATCTACCGCCCGGATACCGAGGTCCGCACGCAGGTGGGCAGCACCCAGGTGATCAACACCTTCGGCTTTCAAGAAACCGACCTGGCGCTTGCGCCGCCCGCCCGGCAGGCCGGCTGAGGCGCAGCGTCACTGGCAGATCAGCATCGGCCGGCAGCTGCTGCGCAGCACGCTGTCCACCTGGCTGCCCAGCACCACCTCCAGCAGTGGGTTCAGCCCGTAACCGCCCAGCAGGATCAGATCGCACTCGTGATCGCCGGTCAGCTGCAGGATGCGCTCGGCGATTGGCCCGCTTTCCAGGTGGTAATCGGCCTGCACCTGGTGTTCCTCAAGGTAGGCGCGTGCTTCTTGCAGCGTGGCTTCACCCACCCGCCCTTCGTCGGTGATGCTGGCGACCACCAGCGGGATCTGCCATGCGCCTGCCAGGTAGGCGGCGGTGAAGAGCGCCTCCTGCGCCTTGGGGCTGCCGTCGTAGGCCAGCAGCGCCTTGCGCATTTCCGAGGTGGTCTGCGGGGCCACCAGGATCGGCCGCGGGCAGCGCTGCACCAGGTCGCGAAAGCCCGAGTTCAGCCGCGCCAGCGGCTGCGCGCCGGGCGGGTAGCTCAGGTTGACGCTCACCAGGTCCACCAGCCGCGCCCGCAGGCAGGTCTGCGCCACCACTTCGCCGTTGGCGGCGCTCAGGCGGCCATTCACCCCGCCCTGCGCGCAGCGCCGTTCGAACTCGGCCTGCACCGCTTCGACGGACCGCGGGTCTTCTTCGCCGGCGGTCACGTGCAGCCCATACAGGTTGGCCTGCTCGCGCTGCGCCAGCACGATCGCCTGCTCCAGCCCGTACCAACCGTCGTCCTTGCCGTTGACCGGCACCAGCACGTCCTGAAACAGGCGTCTGGCGCCCGGCGCATCCGGCTGCGGTGTGCGCCACTCGCCGGGCGCCGGGCCGGATTCCAGCCGGTCGGGGATGATCAGCTTCAGCAGTCGGCCCAGCCGGCCGGCCAGCCCGAAGCGTTCCGGGCTGTGCTCGTCCACCAGCAGGCTGGCGGCATGCTCGGTGCGCACCGGCCAGCCGTAGGCCTGCTCCAACTGGGCGCGGTGCTCGGCCATCCACAGGTACAGGTCGGCCTCGGTCCGTCCAGGGAAGTGGCGCAGTACGCCGCGGGCGCGGATCAGCTCCACCACCGGCAGGTAAACCGTGTCGTACCAGTGGGTGACCGCCTCGCCGTATGAGATGTCGCGCTGCAGGTCCAGGCCCATAAAGTAGCGGTGTACGTCGATGTGTTCGAGCAGCGCAGGGTACATCCCGGGGGCGCTGACGCTCAGATCGGCCTGCGGGCGCAGCTCGTTCAGGCGGGTCTGCTCCAGAAACAGGCTGTACTCGGCTTTCAAGATCAGGTCATCCGGCTGCACGTCGGGGGTCAGCGGCACGCGGCTGTAGACCTCGGTCACGTAGGCCTGGATGTAGCGTGCGCGGAACTGGCGCGCCACCGAAACGCGGTGGTTGCCGTCTTTGACGAAATACGCTTCGCCGATGCGGTACACCTCGATCGGCGGCAGCCCGATCAACCCGGAGGCAGCCAGCTTGACGCGCGCCCAGCGCGCCGGGCTGATCTCGCGGCGGGGCAGGAAGTCACGCGTGAAGTCGGCATAGCGGCCCACGCTGCCCACGATGGCGTCCAGCGGGATGTCTTGCAGCCCGCGTTCGACCCCGCCTTGCAGGCGCAGCGTACGGCGCACGTCGTCAAACGACAGCAAGTCTACTGAGCTGCCGCGCAGGCGAGCGATCATCTCTTTCAACGCCGCCTGGCTGCGGGCGCGGTGGAAATCGGCGATCGCCGCACCGAAATCTGGGCCTTCCGTATTTAAACCCATAGCAGTATTTTACCTACTTTTTCACCTGCAGGCGGGGCGGCATGATAGAATCGAGACGGAACTGCGCTTTGCCTGTCTGAAGACCGAGGTGCCCCGATGAGCCTGCCCGAATTGACCTTTTTCTGCGAACTGGAATCCCAGGCATTGGATGATCTGATCCAGCCGGCGATAATACAGCAGCTGGCGCAGCTGCATGCCCGTCTCAGCCTGGGCCTGCTGGATCTGTCACCGCAGCGCGCCGAAGTTGTGCGGCGCTTGAACCGGCGCGGCATCCCGGTAATTGCCTGGCTGCTGCTGCCTGAGGAACAGGGCTATTGGTTCAACGCCGGCAACCACCGCCAGGCGGCCCAGCGTTACCAGGAGTTTCACGCCTGGGCCCAGGCCGAGCGGCTGGTTTTCGCCGGGGTGGGGCTGGACATCGAGCCGGACATCCACGAGTTCGCCTTACTGGCACGCCTGCCGGTATCGGCCGGGCTGCGGGCGCTGGTGCGCCTGTTTCGCATCCCGGCTTTCCGCCTGGCCCGGGCGGCCTATCGCCGGCTGGCGCAGCAGATCCGCCGGGATGGCTATCCGCTGGAGAGCTACCAGTACCCGCTGATCCAGGATGACCGCCTGGCGCGCTCGACCGCGCTGCAGCGTGCGGCCGGGATCGTGGATGTGCCCGTGGAGCGCGAAGTCTGGATGCTGTACACCAGCCTGCTGCGGCCGAAGGGGGTGGGGGTGCTGGCCAGCTATGCCATACAGGCCCAGGCTGTAGCGTTGGGGGTGACCGGCGGCGGGGTGACGGCCGAGGGCGTGCCGCAGCCGGCGCCGCTCAGCTGGGACGAACTGGCGCGCGACCTGCGCCTGGCCTACTATTCCTGTGACCGGCTGTACCTCTTCAGCCTGGAGGGCTGCGCTCAGCACGGGCACCTGGAGCGCCTGGCGCAATTCACCTGGGACCGGCCGATGATGCTGCCGGAGGAGGCTCGCCTGGAGGTGGATGCCTGGCGCGGCGCAGTGCAGAGCGGGCTGTGGGTGGCGTCGCGCCTGCCGCTGCTGACCCTCGCGGCGTTGTTGGGCTGGGTGGTGGGACGGCGGCTGCACCGCCGGCGCAAGGCGGCCTGAGCGGATGTGTGGGGTGGATGCTAATGGATACCGGTCGCGCCTGACCCGTCAGGTGCGGTCTTCGATTTCCCAGGCGTGGTCGAAGGTGTGCCAGGCGCAG
>JBJSYW010000122.1:0-3625 GCA_046089985.1 Chloroflexota bacterium | reverse complement strand
CGGGCGCCGGGCCGGCGCAGGCGCAGATCCAGGTCAGCGACAATGGGATCGGCTTCCCGCAGAGCGATGCAGAGCGCATCTTCCAGCCATTCCAGCGCCTGGTGGGCCGCTCCGAATTTGAAGGCAGCGGGATCGGGCTGGCGATCTGCCGCAAGATCGTCGCCCGCCACCAGGGGCGCATCAGCGCCGTCGGCCGCCCGGGGGCCGGGGCGACCTTCCTGGTCAGCCTGCCAGAGAAGCAGGCCGGTTAAGGCAGCGCAGCGCGGTAGATGTACCAGGCCGCGCTTGTAGTGACCTAATCGTAGTAGGGCGCCTGGACCTTGCGGTTCAGGCGCCCTATGGCAGGGGCAAACGAGCAGCGTTGAAGATTACAGCCAGGTGGAGAGCAGCACTCCGGCAAACATTAGCAGGCCGAAGACCAGCTGCAGTTGGATCGTGGCGCTGTTGGCGCGCACCAGGCTGCGCCGGTCATATTCAGCCAGCAGGATGCGGCTGGCCCGGATCGCCAGCGGCAGGCCCAGCAGCGCGGCCGAGGCATACACCGGCAGCAGCCCGCTGACCACCCAATACGCCAGCAGCCCAAAAGCCAAGCCCAGCAGCAGCAGGTAGCCCCAGCGAGCGCGCTGCTTGCCCAGCACTACCACCAGGTTGATCTTGCCGGTGGCACGGTCGGCTTCGAAATCGGGGAACTGGTTGATCCACAGGATGGCAGTGGTGAGCAGGCCCACCGGCACGCCCACCAGGTAAGCCGCCAGGTCGGCGCGGCCGGTCAGCGCATACACAGCGCCGGCGGTAGCCAGCGGTCCGAAGTTCATCCCCACCGTCAACTCACCCAACCCGCGCCGCGCCGCCAGTCGCAGCGGCGGGGCGGTGTAGAAGTACGACGAGAAAGCGCCCACCAGGCCGAACAGCAGCACACCTGGCCCGCTCAGGACAGCCAACGCCAGCCCCAGCCCGGCCGAGAGCAGCAGCGCCAGCGTGGCGACCGCCAACAGGGTGCGTTCGCTGATCAGCCCCAGCTCGATTGAGCGGCTGCCGCCCGAATAGGGCAGAAAGTAGTTGTTGTTCTCCTTGTCGGTGCCGGCGCGCCAGTCGAAGTAGTCATTGAAGGTATTGGCGGCAATGTGCATGCAGATCCCGGCGAACAGCGCCAGCCAGAAACGCCCCCACGGGAACGGGTCGGCCAATCCGGCGTAAGCCACCCACGACGCGCCGACCAGGATCGGCACGATCATGGCGGTCAGAAACGGCGCGCGGGTGATCACCAACCAGGTGAAGATGCGCGTCGACAGGCTGATATGCGGCGCCACCGCCTGCGGGTCAACCCCCTCGAGCACCTCGGTCACACCGCAGTAGCCGATCTGCTGCCCGTCCCGGAAAGTGGGCGTGATGCGTACGTGGGCCGGGAACAGCTGCCCATCCCGGCGCACGAAAACGGTGGTGGACTCAAACTCCCCCTCCTGACTGGCGATCTTGAGCCAGTTCGGCACATGCTCCAGCACCACCTGCCCGGGAGAGAACAATGAAACACGCTTCTTCCCGATCACCTCGTCGGCGCGATAACCAAATACCTGCTCTGCTCCTTTGTTGAAGGTCTCGATGCGACCTTCCATATCGCAGGTGATGGTGCTCTTCAGACGCTCTGCCATGCATGCCTCCTTCGTGATAATTATTACTTATTTTATCATATTTATCCCTTTTACTGCTGATTTATCCCCTTTTCTGCTGGGCAAAGTTGATCGAACAGGAATGCCCAGGCGCGAGGTCGTTGAGCCGCGCAGATGTCTGGCAGACCATCGTAGGGGCGGAGTGACGCCCAGGCGCCTTATCAAACCACAGCGCGTGCCGCGTCCCTGCGCCCGTACGCGTGCCATTCACCGCCGCGCGTAAACCGCCCAGCGCGCGAAACGGGCGCAGAGACGAGGCCTGCAATCGTGGCGTTCGCCGCAGGCCGGTCGTCCCTCCGCCCCTACGAGTACCCCCGCGGGCGGGCTTGGCGGGTCAGTTGGAACGGCCGGTTTCAAGCTCGAGGCCGGGGATTTTCGCGCGGCGCTCGAGCCATTTCAACCCCTCGTTCAAAATAAAGACCATCGCCAGGTACACCACCGCTACCGCCAGGTAGGTGCCAATCGGGTCATAGGTACGGGCGGCGATCGACTTGGCGCGCGTCATCAGGTCGGGGACGGCGATCAGAAAGACGATCGCGGTGGACTTGAGCAGCGAGATCGGCTCGTTCGACCACGACGGCACCACCAGGCGCAGCGCCTGCGGCAGGATGATGTGGAGGATGGTCTGCAGCCGGCTGAGGCCGATGGCGCGTCCCGCCATCATCTGCCCTTCCCCGATCGCCAGGATCGAGCCGCGCAGGTACTCGGCCTGGTAGGCCCCGGAGTTCAGCGCCAGGGCCAGGTAGGCGCAGGTCAGACGCGACAGGGTGATGCCGAAGCCGGGCAGACCATAATAGATCAGGAACAGCTGCGCCAGCAGCGGGGTGCCGCGGAACAACTCGATGTAGCCCACCGCCAGCCCATGCAGCACCCGCCCGCCGTACACCCGGCCGACCGCCGCCAGCAGCCCCAGCACAAACCCGCCCACCAGGCCCACAGCCGTGATCTGCAGCGTGATCAGCGCCCCCTGCCCAAAAGCGGGCAGCGATTCAATCAGGAAGGCCAGCCACTCGCTCATCCGGCGCGCTCCTGGCCCGCCTGGTCCTTCTTCTTCCCGTACAACTCGGTGATCTTCCACAGGAACTCGCGCGTGCGCGCCACTTTGGCGTGCTCGAACAGATCCTCCGGTGAGCCTTCTTCAACGATGCTGCCCTTCTCCATAAATACGATCCGGTTAGCCACCTCACGCGCGAACCCCATCTCGTGCGTGACCACCAGCATGGTCATGTGAGCGTAGGCCAGCTGGCGCATCACTTCAAGCACCTCGCCGATCAGCTCGGGGTCAAGGGCGGAGGTCGGCTCGTCGAAGAGCATCACACGCGGCTCCATCGCCAGGGCCCGGGCAATGGCGGCGCGCTGCTGCTGCCCACCCGACAGCTGCCCCGGATAGTGCCCGGCCCGGTCAGCCAGCCCCACGCGCGATAGTTCGTGCATGGCGCGCTCGCGCGCCTCAGCCTTAGGCAGCTTCTTGACCCGGGTCAGCCCCACCATCACGTTGTCCAGCGCAGACAGGTGATTGAACAGCAGGAAGTTTTGAAAGACCATGCCAATATGCTGGCGGACGCGGTCCTCGTTATATCCCGGCACGGTGATCTCTTCACCGTCCAGCCAGATCTGGCCGCTGTTGACACGCGTGAGCAGATTGAAGCAGCGCAGCAAGGTGCTCTTGCCGGTGCCCGACGGGCCGATGATCACGATCGTATCGCCCTGGTTGACGGTGAGCGAAATATCTTTGAAGATCGTGTTCTGGCCGTAAATTTTGGTCAGGTTTTTAGCTTCCAGGATCGGTCGGTCCACAGCGGTATCCTATACGCACAGTTGGCGGGTCATGCGTGCCCCGGAATGCGGGTAGAGCGGTCCAGCGCATCCAGCAGGCGGTTGGAGATGAAAACCAGCACGAAATAAATCAGGGTGGCTGCCCCGTAGGCCAGGAACGGCTGCTGGGTGGAGGCCGAGAG
>JBJSYW010000121.1:0-8167 GCA_046089985.1 Chloroflexota bacterium | reverse complement strand
CCGGCGCCGCAGCAGCAGGCGCCGCTCGATCAGGCGGCCGCGCTGCTGGCAGGCATGACCCCCGAAGAGCGCGTCGGCCAGCTGTTCCTGGTCACCTTCAGCGGCAGCCAGCTGACCGAAGACCTGCCAGTCTACACCCTGATCCAGCAGCACCACCTGGGCGGGGTAGCTCTGCTGGCGCAGAACGACAACCTGGCCAGCGGTGAGACGGCAGACGCCACCCCGCGCCAGCTAAACGCCCTGGTGCGCCAGCTGCAGCAGGCCGAATGGAACGCCTCCCAGCCGCCCGCCGATGGTCAGGGCGCGGCGGCCCCCTCCAGTTACGTGCCGCTGTTCATTGCGCTCTCGCAGGAGGGCGGCGGCTACCCGTACGACCAGGTGCTGCAGGGGCTGACCCCGCTGCCCAACCAGATGGCGCTAGGCGCTACCTGGAACCCGGACCTGGCGACCCAGGTGGGCGACACGCTGGGGCGAGAGATGGCGGCGCTGGGGGTCAACCTGCTGCTGGGACCGTCGCTGGATGTGCTGGAGACGCCGCAGCTGGACACGGCCAGCAACCTGGGCACACGCACCTTTGGCGGCGATCCGTACTGGGTGGGTTTGATGGGCCAGGCGTATATCCGCGGCGTGCACAGCGGCAGCAGCGGGCGCGTGGCGGTGGCGGCGCGCCACTTCCCCGGTCACGGCAGCTCCGACCGCCTGCCCGAGGAAGAAGTCGCCACGGTGCGCAAATCGCTGGATGAGCTGGTGGCCTTTGACCTGGCGCCGTTCTTCGCCGCCACCGGCAACGCGCCCTCACCCGCCGAGACCGCCGACGCCCTGGTGGCCTCCCACATCCGCTACCAGGGGCTGCAGGGCAACATCCGCGCCACCACCCGCCCGGTCAGCTTCGACCCGCAAGCGCTGGGGCTGCTGCTGGGCCTGCCGCAGCTGACCGGCTGGCACACCGGCGGCGGGATCGTGATCAGCGACGACCTGGGCAACCGGGCCGTGCGGCGCTTCTACGAGCTGACCAGCCAGACCTTTGACGCCCGGCGCGTGGCGCTGAACGCCTTCCTGGCGGGCAACGATTTGCTGTACGTGGCCGATTTCTCCTCCCAGGCCGAGCCGGACAGCTCGATCGAGGCGGTGCGCACGCTGGAGTTCTTCACCCAGAAATACCGCGAAGACGCCGCCTTCGCCCAGCGGGTCGATTCATCGGCGCTGCGCATCCTGACCTTGAAACTGCGCCTGTATGGCAGCTTCGACCCTCAGCAGGTGCTGCCCGATGAGGCGCGCCTGGCCGAGTTAGGCCAGGGCAGCCAGGTGACCTTCGAGGTGGCCCGGCGGGCCGCCACCCTGCTCAGCCCGACCCAGGCCGAACTGGACACGCTGATCCCCGACCCGCCTAACCAGAATGATCGCATTGTGTTTGTCAGCGACACGCTGGCGGCCCGCCAGTGCAGCAGCTGCCCCGAGCTGCCCCAGTTGGGCGCCGCCGACCTGCAAACAGCCATCCTGCGCCTGTACGGCCCGCAGGCCGGCGGGCAGGTGACGCCCAACAGCCTGTCGTCGTACACGCTGGACGACCTGCAGGCGCTGCTCAACGCGCCCGGCGGTGCACCGGCGCTGGAAGGCGACCTGCAGCGCGCTAATTGGGTGGTCGTGTCGATGCTGAACCAGGACGCCGGGCGAACTTCCTACGCCACACTCAAGCAGTTCCTGATCTCTCGCCCCGACCTGTTCCAGCAGAAACGCCTGATCGTCTTCGCCTTCTCGGCGCCTTACTACCTGGACGCCACCGACGTCTCCAAGCTGACCGCCTATTACGCCCTGTACAGCCGCTCGCCGCAGTCGGTGGACGTGGCGGCCTACCTGTTGTTCGGCGAGCTGCGCGCCGCCGGCAGCCCGCCGGTCTCGGTGCCCGGGATCGGCTACAACCTGAACGCAGCCCTGTTCCCCAACCCGGCCCAGGTGATCGCGCTGGACCTGGACCTGCCGGCAGCGCCCCTGCCTGGCGCGCCGGGCGCAGGCACACCGCAGCCGGCTGCGCCGCCGGGCTTCTCCACCGGCGACGTGGTGCCGCTGCGCACCGGGACGATCGTCGATTTCAACGGCAACCCGGTGCCAGACGGCACGCCGGTGCAGTTCATCATCTCGTATGGCAACGAAGCCAGCAGCACGCGCCAGACCGAGGTGACCCGCGGCGGGGTGGCGCGCACCACCTACCTGGTACCCAGCCCCGGCTCACTGGAGATCTACGCCGAAAGCGAGAACGCCCGCTCAAACCTGCTGCGCATCGATATCCCCGCCGCCGGTGAAGCTGCCGGCGAGGTAGAGACCGACCTGCCGCCCACCCCTGCGCCCGAGACGCCCACCCCGCAGCCCACCCAGCCGCCGGCCCAGAGTACCCCGATCATCGTGGTGATCACCCCCGTGCCGCCCACCCCCCAGCCACGCCCCGATATCAGCGACTGGCTGATCGCCGTGCTGACCGCCGGGCTGCTGGCATTTGGCGCTTTCCGCCTGTCGGTGATGGCGGGGCAGGTGCGTTGGGGGGTGCGGGCCGGGTTCCTGGCCCTGATCGGCGGGGTAGCCGCGTACAGCTATATCGCCCTCAAGCTGCCGGGCAGCCCCGCGCTGACCGGCGACAGCGCCGCGCTGCGCGTCTTCCTGGTCACCGCGGTGGGCACGGTGCTGGGCATGGGCGGGGCTGGGCTGTGGAAGCTGATCACCGAGCGAGGGTTCCCGCGCTCGTTAAGCGACATCACCGGCGAGAACCGACCGCTAACGGATCAGAGTAACCGCAAGGCTAAACAGCAGCAGCCCGGCGGTGACCCAGATCAGCGTCCGCTCGATCGGTGAGGCGAGCAGGTCGATCAGCGACGGGGCCGGCAGCGGGGCGCGCGGGCGCATCACCGGGTCCCAATCCCCCAGCAGCACATTGCGAAAAGCATCTACATCCTGCGGGCGCTCGTCCGGGTGCAGGCTGATGGCCCATAGGAGGGCGCGCTCGGTGCGCGGGCTGATGTTCGGGTTCCACTGGCGCGGCGGCACCAGCGCATCCGGGTGCAGGAACAGCTCGCGCGCTTCCACCGGCGCGTGGCTGGTGAGCAGGTGGTAGAGTGTAGCGCCAAACGAATAGATGTCGCTGCGTGCGTCGGTGTGCCCGGTATCGCCGCCATACTGCTCCAGCGGGGTGTACAGGGCCGTGCCGCGCCCCTGCAAAATGGTCACGGTCACCTCCTCAGAGGCCAGGATCTTGACCAGCCCAAAATCGACCAGTTTCAACAGCCCGGTGGGGGTCAGCTTGAGGTTGCTGGGTTTGATATCGCGGTGCACGATCGGCGGTTCCTGGCTGTGCAGGTAGGCCAGGGCATCGGCTAGCTGGGCAGCCCAGTTGAGCACCTCACGTTCCGAGAGAAACTCATTGCGTTGGCGCGCTTCGGTGAGCAGCGTGCGCAGGTCTTTGCCGGGCACAAAGTCCATCACCAGGTAATCCCGCCCACCCACCGAGAAGAAGTCGGACACCTTGGGCAGGTTGGGATGGTCCAGGCGGGCCAGCACGGTGGCCTCGCGCTGGAACTGCTCCCGGGCCTGCTGGAACAGCTCCGGCGGCAGGCTGCGGTCGTGCTCCACTTCTTTAAGCGCGCACAGACGACCTTCCAAACGCAGGTCGTCTGCCAGGTAGATGCTGCCCATGCCGCCCTGCCCGATAATACGGGTGATGCGATATCTACCCCGGAGTACTTCGTCAGCCTTTAATGGTGTTGGCATACATTTTCCGCAATATTCTATGATATTATACCTGTGGAGGCGAGGATATGGAGAGGTTCACCGATGAAGCCGCCCTGTTGGTCGCGCAAACCGGTCCCCTGAATGGCCAGCGATGGCCGATTAATAAGAATATCCTCATTGGCAGAGAGCCGGACTGCGATATCGTCATCGCCGACCGGCAGGTTTCGCGCCATCATGCCCGGCTGCGCCTGGCAGTCGACGGGGTGTTCCTGGAAGACCTGCAGAGCAAAAACGGCACCCACCGCAACGGTCAGCCGTTCGATGGCGCGGTGATGCTGCAGGATGGCGATACGATCCAGATCGCCGTCACGCAGAAGTTCGTCTTCCTCAGCTCAGACGCCACCCTGCCGCTGGATGAAATGGAAGCCCAGCAGGCCGTGGCCCTGCCGCTGCCTGGCGGCAGCGCCGAAGCCCACCCCGAGCCGGGCGTGCGCCGGCTGCGGCTGGAGAAGCGCTCCCGGCGAGTGTGGATCATCCCCGAAAGCGGCGAGACGCGCAACCGGGAGGTGGAAGTAATCCCACCGCTGTCGGTTTCGCAGTTCCGCCTGCTGGAGGCGCTGTACGAAAACCAGGGTCGGGTGATCTCACGGCCCGAACTGGCCGCCACGGTGTGGGGCGAGGACCAGGCTTTTGATGTCTCGGAGCAGGCGCTGGATGCGCTGGTGCGGCGGCTGCGCGAGCGCATCGCCAGCATCCACCCGGAGCACGAATATATCGTCACGGTGCGCGGCCACGGGCTGCGCCTGGAAAACCCCACCACCTGAAGCACGGCGATTGAACGCCGGTTAACCAAAGAAGCGCCCGAGCTGGGCGCTTCTTTGGTTAACCGGCAAAAGAATGCTAGCCGCGCATGCTGCGCAGCATGTTGAAACGCAGCGCCTGGCGGTTGGCGGCGGCGATGCGCTCGGCAAATTCCGGGTCATCCGGCTGCTGCTGCATCTGCATGTTGATGTTCGCCAGCAGCTCGACGAATTCGGGCGTGATCTCGTCCTGGTGCGCTTCCAGGAACTGCTGGCGGGCCGCGTCGTCCTCGGCCTCCAGGAACTGCTCGATCAGCTCCATCTCGGGCGGGGTGGAAGCCTGCTGCAGCACCGTGATCATCTCCTGGTACTTGGCCGACTTCTCCAGGTCGCCCTTCTGGCGCGCCTCGCCCAGCATCAGCTGCAGCTCCTGGACAAAGGCATCGTCGATCTGGTTCAGCACCTGCGACATGGCCTGGGCCGGGCTCTTCGAGCCGGCGATGGCCTCGATCACCTGGCGGACCTCCTGGCGGTGGGCCTCCATCTGGCGGTCAATCTCCTGGGTCATCTGCAGCAGCTTACCGCGCAGCTCGTTCAGGCGGGTTTTGTCATCGCCCTGGGCCTGTTCGATGCGCTGGCTGAGCTGGGTGAAGAAGGTGTAATCCATCGCCGGGCGGGCAAAGCTGACCAGCGCGCTGAGGCGGATCTCGTTGGGGGCGTTGAGCACCAGGTCGATCAGCTTGTTATGGTCCAGCTCGTTGCCCAGTGCGCGCAGGTCGTTCATGGCGGTTTCGATTTCCTGCGACTGGGCCTGCAGCTGGCGACCGTAGGTAGTGACCGGCAGCAGGGCGCGCTGCACGTCTGCCAGGCGCTGGGCCGATTCGCGGTCGTTGTTCATCATCGAGATTTCCACCAGGCGGTTCAGCAGGGTGAAGAACTCGGCGTCGATGATCGCGTCTTCCTGCTGGGCGATCTGCTCCAGCACGGCGTCGTCGGAGGCGTTCGCCAGGCGCTGCAGCAGGGCCATGCGCTGCTGCTGGGCCTGCAGCATCTCGCGCGTGATGCCGTCTTTTTCGAGCACGCGCTCGATCAGCCCCTGCATGGTCAGGGTGGCCTGCGGGTTGAGCAGGTAGCCTTTGCGCTTCTCCTGCGACAGCTTGGCGATCACCTGGTTGATCAACCCGCCAATCAAGCGCTCCTGCTCGTTGCGCGGCAGGTTCATCTCGGGCGGCACGAAAGTCAGCAGCAGTTCCTTCTCCGGATCATGGTAGACGATCGGGGTGGACAGGTTGCCCTGGTAGCCGCAGAACTGGCACTGCACCAGGTTATAAGCGCCTGAAAGCAGGCGGCTCTTGGCCTGCGGGTCGACATTGGTGTCAAAGAGCTGGTTGACATCCGCCACCAGCGGCTGGCGGCAGTTCGGACAACTGACTTGGGTTTTCGGCATTGCGTACTACTCCACTGATTCGTTCGAATCACACAAAAAGGCGGCTCCAGACGTCTCGCCAGGAGCCGCCCGGGTGAACAACAGGTAGATCAGATTTCGCGCGGCAGCGAAAAGCAGATGCGCGCCCCTTCGCCAGGTTTCGAGTCCACCCAAATGCGCCCGTGATGCGCTTCGACCACCGCCCGGGCCAGGTACAACCCCAGCCCGGCGCCCTTGGTGGTGCGGGAGGCGTCGGAGGCGCGGTAGAAGCGGTCAAAAATATACGGCAGGTCGCCCGATGCAATGCCTGCCCCCTGGTCGCTGACGCATACGATCACCTGCTGCGGCAGCACCCGGCCGCTGATGCGGATCTCGCCGTCCTGGGGGGAGTACTTGATCGCATTCGAGACCAGGTTTGCAAGCACCTGCCCGATGCGGTCTTCGTCCGCCAGGATTACTGGAAAATCGGATGGGAATGATACCACAAATTGGCGCCCATTGGACTGGGTTTCAAAGCGCTCGGCCAGGCGTTGGGCCAGGGCCGGCAGATCGACATCGGCAGGGTTAATCGACAGCGAGCCGGCCTGCAGGCGGGTGGCGTCGAGCAGGTCTTCGATCAGGCGCGTCAGGTGATCGGCCTCGTCCTCAATCACCGCCAGGCTGTCTTGCACAATCTCGCGGTCCCAGGAGGCGTCATCCCGGCGCAGCGTGCTGACATAGCCCTTGATCAGCGCCACCGGGGTCTTCAGTTCATGGCTGACCACCGAGATAAAGGTGCTCTTCAGTTCTTCGGCCTCGCGGAAGCGGGTGATGTCGCGCACCGATGCGATCACGTTCTGCAGCTGCCCGTCCTGCGAGACTAGCGGGGCATAGGTGATGCCCACCGGCAGCGGGGCGCGGTTGGGGCGCTGCAGGTCGCCTTCCACGTACAGCGTGGCGTTGGGGGTCAGCGGCCAACCGCCAGCTTCGGCCTGTTCCAGCCCCAGGCCGGCCTTCTGGCGCGCCCAGCGGATCACATCGTCGTGCTTCTTATCGCGCACCTGCTCGGCAGACGCGCCCAACAGGCGGGTGAAGGCCGGGTTGCAGTGCTCGATGGTGTGGTCGGCGCGCAGGATGAACAACCCGTCGGCCACCGAGACGATCAGCGCCAGCATGCGCCGCTCTTCGTGGCGCAGCAGGGTGTACAGTTGGGCGTTGTTGACGGCGATGGCGGCCTGGTCGGCGAAGCTCTGCAGCAGGGCCTTGTCGTTGGCCGAAAAGACCCCCATATAGTTGCGGAAGATGAACAACACGCCCACCACCTGGTTGCGGGCTGCCAGCGGCAGCGCCACCCCGGTCAGCAAACCCAGGCTGGCGGCACGCGTCAGCCCCTGCAGCAGGCGGTTGATCTCAGGCAGCTCGAACCGCTCCGGCTCTTCGTGCTCGGGCACGGTAGCCAGCAGCGGTTCAAGCTGCCGCAGGAAAGCAGGGGAGAGGCTTTGCGAGACGGCCACCTGCCATCTCCCCTGCTCACGTAAGGCAATCAGGCCTGCCTGCCCGGCCAGCATTTCGATCGAAATGGTCAAGATGCGCGCCAGCACCTTATCCAGGTCCAATTCCTGGGTGATGGAACGCGAGATCTCGAGCAGATAATCGCGCTGGCGAACGCGCAGGTCAGGCAGCAAGCTTCTGTTCCTCGGCCGAAGCGCTCGGCTCGATGCCGTTCTCAGCTGCGGTGATCGATTCGTCGAAGATCGCCAGCGCTTCGTCGATCTCGGCCTTGGTGACGCTCAGCGGCGGGGCCATGCGGATCACGCTCTTGGCGCAGCCCAGCAGCAGGGCGCCGCGCAGGTAAGCGTGGTCCACCACGCGGTCGCGCAGCTTCTCATCCGGTTCCTTGGTCAGGCGGTCTTTGACGAACTCGACGCCGATCATCAGGCCCTTGCCGCGCACCTGGCCGATCGAGGCATGGCGCGCCTGCAGCTGTTCCAGGCCGTGCATGAAGTAGGCGCCCATCTCGGAGGCGTTGTGCATGTACTCTTCTTCGATCAGCGCCATGGTAGCCAGGGCCGCCACACACGAGACCGGGTTGCCGCCATAGGTGTTGCCATGCGCGCCGCGCGGCCAGTTGACGATCTTCTCCTTGGCGAACATCACGCCCAGCGGCATGCCCGAAGCGATGCCCTTGGCCGAGATCGACGAAGCGCTGGCGATCTTCGACGAATCGATCACCGCAGCTGAGAAC
>JBJSYW010000120.1:0-5827 GCA_046089985.1 Chloroflexota bacterium | reverse complement strand
CCACCGCCAGGCCCCACAGCGCCCAGACGATTGGGGCGGGGCGCACCATGCCCCAGGTGACCGCGTCGGTCATACCGTGTACTGCCAGGGCCAGCAGGCTGCCCAGCATGCCCGCGCCCAGGCCGGCGTACAGCGGCTGGCCCTGCCGGCGGCCCCAGCGATAGGTGATCCAGGCGCTCCAGGCCGCCGCGCCATAGACGATCATCCAGCCGGTGAACCCCGGCGCGCCCAGGTCAACCGCAACTTGCAGGAACAGGTTGTGGGCATGGTGGATCGAGCCGGGCGAATAGAGAAAGAACGGGTACAGCGCGTCGGCCACTTCCATGAACGAACCCATGCCGATGCCGGTGAAGACGAAGTCCTGGATCATGTACCAGGCGCGCGACCAGATCTCCAGCCGCCCGTCCAGCCCGCCGACCGTTCCAGAAGCGGCCAGCATGTGCAGCGCCTGGGTGTAGCCGATGCGATAGACCAGCAGCCCGCCGGCGGCCGCCGCCAGGACCGGCGCCAGCCAGCCCCAGCGCCAGCGCAGCATGGGCAGCAGCACCAGCGCCGCGGCGGTGGCCATCCAGGCCCCGCGTGACAGGGTCAGGGCCAGGAAGGCGCCCATCAGCACGACCGCCAGCGCGTTGAGCAGGCGCTCGAAGCCGGAGAGCGATTTCCAGGCGAACAGCAGCATTGCCAGGGCCGGCGGCAGCAGGATCGCCAGCGAGCCGCCCAGCACGTTGGGGTGGATGGTATCGGTCACCTGGGCGGGCAGTTGGTTGTAGACCCAGGCCGGGATAAAGGGCAGCTTGTTGACTGCCCACGACACGCTGACTGGGGCGGCCAGCGCCAGCCCCAGCCCGAGCAGCGTGTAGCCGGGCAGCAGCAGGTGCAGGCGCGCCCGGCTGTTGGTCCAGTTGGCGACGGCGTAGTACAGCGCCATCCCGCTCAGCAGGCGCAGGGTCTGTGGCTGGGTATTGGCGGGCAGGGCGGTGGCCCACAGCGTGACTGGCAGCATCAGCAGCAGGATCAGCATGCCCCAATCGCCGGGGGTGCGCACGGTCAGGCGGCGGAAGGCGGCCAGCCGCGCCAGCCAAAAAAAGGCCGCGGTGAGCACCGCGGCCGGCAGGAAACTTGGGAAAACAATCGACAGCCCCACCGCCAGCCCAACCGGGACGATTTCGATCCCGGCCAGGAAGGCGGCGAAGCTGGGCTTGGTGGGGTGGGCTGCGCTAGCCAAGCTTGTCTTTCAGCACGTCAATCGGCGACTTGCGCTCGCCGTTCGACCCGCTGCCGTTCTTACCGTTCTTCCCATCCCGGCCGTAATTGTTGTAATAGCCGTACTTGCTGTTCTTATAGTAATAGGAAGAATAGTAATTGTACTTGCTGTAGTAGTGCGACGTTTTGGGGGAGACCGGGTTGAGCACTGCGCCGAAGACGCGCGCCCCGGCCCGTTTGAGCTGCTCCATCATCACGGTGGTAGCGCCGATGCGCGTCTCGCCGGGCTTGATCACCACCAGCACCCCGTCGATCTTCGAGGCCAGGATGACCGAGTCGGACAGGATCACCGGGGGGGTGTCGAGCACGACCATATCGGCGCTCTCGGCCAGCCGGGCCAGGATCTGGCTCATGCGTTCGGAGGCCAGCAGTTCGCTGGGGTTGGGGGGCAACTCGCCGGTGGTGATGGCCATCAGGCAGGAATGTTCGTCCTGTTGGATTACCTGGATCACGTCTGGCAGCAGGTTGGGGTCGCGGAACAGGTCGGCCAGGCCCTTGCGGTTGGGCACGCCCAGGATGCGGTGCTGGTACGGGCGGCGGAAGTCGGCGTCGACCAGAAGCACTTTCTTCCCGCCCTGGGCGATAATCGCCGCCAGGTTGGCTGCCACGGTCGATTTGCCCTCCGACGGGCTGGCCGAAGTGACCTCGATGATCCGGGCCGGCTGGTCCACGCTGGCGAACTCGATGTTGGCGCGCAGCGTGCGGAAGCCCTCGGCGATGGGGGAGAGCGGGTTATCGAGCACAAAGATCCCCGGCTCGGTGTCCTCGTCCTTCTTTTTCTTGCCCGCGGACATATTGCCGATCAGTCCCAGCACCGGCAGCTTGAGGTGGCGGTGGACGTCTTCGGTGGTTTTGATGGTGTCGTCGAGGTACTCGATGAGGAAGGCGATGGCGGCAGTGAGGAACAGCCCGGCCGCTCCGCCGACCATGGCATTGCGGGCCGGCTGGGGCTGGATCGGGGCGGTCGGCACAGGCGCCGGCTCGATCTGGTTGATGGTGGGGGTGCTGCGCAGGCGCGCCAGGCGCACGTTCTCATAATTGGAGAGCAGGCCGGTATAGATCTGCTGGTACAGCGCCAGCGTGGCCTGGATCTGGTTCTGGCGCAGGGCCGGGTCGGTTTTGGCGTCTTGCTTGAGCAGCAGCAGGTTGCCGTAGGCCTGTTGGAGCAACTGCCGTTTCTGGTTGAGTTGGTCTCGGCGGATCTGCATCTCGCGGAACTGGATTTCGGCCGAGGCGGATAGCGTGGGAGTCGGCACCGGAACCGGTGTCGCGGTGGGGATGATCCAGCTTGGCTGCGGCGTGTTGGTTACCGCCGGGGTGGGGATGTAAGTGCTGATCTGCAGCTCGATCTCCAGGGCCTCTTTGTCGGCTTCTGCGATCAACTGCTCGATCTGGCGCGCCTGGGCGTCCAACTGCTGCTGCTGGGTCTCCATCGTGTTCTCGGTCACGTTGGCCATTTCGGTCTGCAGCGTGCTGATCTGGCCCTCGATCTGTTTGATCTGTGCTTGCAGGTTCTGCTCGATCGACTGGTAGCGGTCACTCTGCAGGTTGTTGTTGTAGTCCATGAACACGCTGACCAGGTTGTTGGCGATGTCGGCGGCGCGCTGTGGGACGCTGTCGGTGACGGTGAGGTCGATGAGCTGGGAGTTGGTGACCTGGTTGACGCCGATTTGCCCTTTGCCGACGGAATAGCCGAGTTTCTCGCCCAGCATGTCCAGGATAGGGCCGGTGTTGATCAATTGTGCATAGCTGCCGGCCAGTTGGATATCGTAGTACATCGAGTAAACCTGCGATTCCTGGTCCTGGGCGCGGCTGACCATGATGCGGGTGGCGGTTTGGTAGATGACGGGTTGGTAACTGCTATAGATATACATCCCAGCTCCGCCGAGAGCGACCCCCAGAATTAACAACCAGATCCATTTTTTGAATAACAGAAAATACTGTCGAATTTCCATTCAAATAACCTCATTCAAAATAGGGCCGCGGCAGCATCCGTGCCCGGGTAGTTTCATCTCATAACCAGTTTGATCGTCAAAAGGCAACCATTGGTGCAAAGTAGATGCAACACTATATTATACCCATCTAAGGGCGATTTTCTAAATCCTTTGCTTTTTGTTGGGCCTGCGGCCACCGGGAGAGAAGGTAGTAATGGATGGCCTGTTCCTTGTCCCCCAGTTGTTCGGAGATCATCCCCGCGTTCCAGCAGCCGTTTACACCTGGGTCGCCGTTGATGCAGCAACTGGCAAACGCCTCTCTCGCTTTAACCAGGTCGCTGGAGGTCAGCAGGCTACCCAGCTGGCACCAGGCCGTACCAGCGGTGGGGTCGGCTGTGATAGCACGTTGGAAAGCTATCTGCGCCGGATCTTTTTCCCCGTTCGTGTTGTAAATCTCTCCCAGCCAGAACCAGCCCTCGGATGACTGTGGGTAAACCCGAACGGCGTGTTCTGCCAGGGTGAGGCTGGTTGGCGCTGCGGCATGCACCAGGCTAAGCGCCTTGGCGTCCTGGCAATCCAAATATGCCAGCCAGTGTGCTTCCTGGCGGGAGTAATCCCCCTGAGCGCCGGCGAGCGTCCCTAAAGACCACTGACTGGCGCACTGCTCATGCGCCTGGTCGGTAACTCTTTTGTAGATGTCCGGCAGCTCTCCACGGCTGCCGATGACCGCATGGCTGATCTTTACCATACGGTGATTGTTGGCCCAGGCCTGGGAGATATTCCTCCAGTTCAATCCTATAATAGCTGCCAGAAGCAAGCTACCGATCAAGAATAAAGTGATCTTTCGGGGCATCGGTTAACCGGGCAGCGGCTGTACGGCAGCCAGGTAGTGGGTGTTGAGCAGCTTGACCTTTTCCAGCAGGTAGGCCAGGCCCCACGAGAGCGGCGCCAACTGGCGCGCCAGCGGCGGCGCCAGGGTGACCCGGCGAAAGACGTACCGGCAGTTCGGGAACAGCGCCCGGATCTCCGTTTTGCGGATGCCCTGGGTGTGCGGGTTGGTGGGGTTTAGCCAGAAGTCGTACCATAGCACCCACCCGCCCGGTTTTAGTACCCGCAGCATCTCGGCGGCAATATTGGCTTTCACCGGCTGGCTGAGGACGGATGAAAAAGCCGTATACTGCAGGGCAAGATCGAAGCCGTCAGAGCAGTAAGGCAGACGCTGCCCATCGGCGCAAGCCTGGTGTGAGTGGGGCAGCAGCGCCTGGGCCTGGCTCACCCGGCCGGGGAGCAGGTCGCAGCCGTAGAGATTTTCGGGCCGGGCGCCGTAGACCATATACTCCAGTAAAACGCCGCCTGCGCCCGCTCCCACTTCCAGGATCTGCAACGTATCAAGCCGGATACAGCCGATTTGTTTCAATAGGGCCAGGGTTTCTCGCTGCGCTGCTGGATCAGAAAAAGATTGGCGGTATTAAAGAGCGAATAACGATCATCCCCAGCGAAACGCTTTTCCCGGTCGGCATATTCTTTGCGCAGGCGATCCAGGTCGTCCAAGCTAGGCCTCCTGGGGAGATGCGGACGATTGTTCCAGCGCGAAGACCTTACCCTCTTTATCCCCCCAACGGTTAGCGAAGTAAACCAGGCCCACTAAAAATCCCAGGCCATAACTGCTGTGCAGGATCAAAAAGACCAGCGGCAGCAGTGGAAAATAGTTCCAACCGTTCGTTTGTGCGGTGCGCAGCGATGCCGCCAGGTTGGCAAACAGGTAAGCAGTGATACCGAGGAGCAGCAGCCAGCCGGCCGGGGGCCAGAGCAGGCCCAGCAAGGCAGGAGACAGGATGCTCAAGACAAACAACGGCGGGATGAAATGACGGAAGCGCATCTGCAGCGGATGCTTTTGTAATACACGCACCTTCCAGAAGCCATAGCGGAAATACTGCTTCCAGAGAGAACGCAGCGTGGAGCGGCTATAGTAGATGCTCTTTATAGCAGGGTTGCAGATGATCCGGAAACGGCTTTTTTGCAGCCGGTAGCTGAATTCATCATCCTGGTTATTTACCAGATCCAGATCGAACCCGCCCACTTTTTGATAGACGGCCCGCCGGCACAGCCCCATGAACACCGTATCCGTTTCTTTTTCCTGGGTAGTGTAGCGAAAGCTGGCGCCGCCTACACCGAAGGGGGTACTCATAGCCAGCGCGATCGACCTACCGATAAAGGCACCGCTGACCGCTCGCACAGGGCCGCCCACCATATCCACGCCCGTGCGGTTTAGCGTTTCTACCGCCTGGCTGACGTAATCGGGCGCTAACTCGGCATGGGCGCTAACAATACCAATAATATCGCCGGTGCACTTCGTTATGCCCAGGTTCCACGCTGCCGATTGAATACGCTCTGGATTGTGGTGGAGGTAGAAATTGGGCCGGTTCTGGATCAAGCTCTCGGCAATATCCCAAGATCCATCTTCCGACTCGCCATCGTAGATCAGCACTTCTAGTCGGTCGGCAGGATAATCCTGATGCATAAGCGACCTCAGGCAGTGGCTGATATAGCCTGCTTCATCGCGCATGGCAACCAGGAGTGAAACTTTTGGATCTTGATGATTATTCTCGGTAATGGAGGGCATAGGTATT
>JBJSYW010000119.1:0-6178 GCA_046089985.1 Chloroflexota bacterium | reverse complement strand
TACTGGCGCGCCGACGCCCGGGCTGCCATCGTCGGGCTTTCGGCGGGCAGCGGGCGGGCGCAGGTGGTGCGCGCCGGGCTGGAATCGATCGGGTTCATCGTGGGCGACGTGCTGCGCCAGATGGGCCAGGAGGCCGGGGTGGAACTGCAGATGGTGCACGCCGACGGTGGAGCGGTGCGCAACCGCTTCCTGATGCAGTTCGTGGCCGATATTACCGGGCTGCAGGTGCGCGCCGCCCAGGTAGCCGAGCTGTCGGCCTTCGGCGCATGCCTGGCGGGCGGGCTGGGCTGCGGGCTGTATGCAGGCCTGGAGCAGGTGAAGCGGCTGTCGGCGGCCTTTGAGGAATATACTCCGCAGATGACCCCCGAGCGCCGGGGGGAGCTGTTAGCAGGCTGGAACAGCGCCGTGCAGCGCGTGCTGTAACATTAAAAAAGGGAAGAGAGATGAAATCGAAAACGCTCCTGATCACGCTGGCGGTCATCGCCGCCGCCGCCATCGCCGGGTACTTCCTGTTTCCGTTCGCCTTCACCGTGGCGCCGATTGCCGAGGTGGAGCAGGTGAAGCAGAGCGAAGCCTTCGACCCGGTGGCCTATGTCAACGGCATCTGGCAGAACCAGGTGCTGCCGGCCTTCACCGAGAAGGCAGTCGACCTGCCCACCGTGCTAAACGCGCTCAACCCCGGCCCGGACGGCACCGCCCCCAAAGACAGCCTGATCCCGGTGGCAAAGCAGTACGGGCTGATCACCGTGGGCGAAGCGCACGTTTACCGGGTCAAAGGCTCGGGCACGATCACCGCGGTGGACACCAGCAAAAGCACCGGCACGATGGAAGTCAAGCTGGACGGCTACGACGGGTCGATCATCGTCAAGCTGTATATCGGCCCGCGCATCCCTAGCGATGAGTCATCGGTGCGAGACGCGGTGGGTTTCATCACCTTTGGCGACTTTAAAGAGCAGACCGAGTATGGCAAGGTGGCGGCCGAACTGAACAAGCGCGTCAACGCCGAAGTGCTCACCCCGCTCAACAAAGACAGTCTGGTAGGCAAGCAGATCAGCTTCCTGGGGGCAATGAATATCCGCACCTTCAACCTGGTGTCGATCAACTTGAAGCAGGTCAATATTGTGCCGGTGCAGATCGAGGTGAAGTAACCATGAGCGAGACCCAGCAGGCTCCCCTGGCTGCTCCGTTCGCCCCGCCGCCGGGCGAGGAAGCCATCCTGACCGCCGAGGCGGTGACCAAGGTCTTCCCCGGCACGGTGGCGCTGGACGAGGTGACCTACCCGGTCTACCGGGGCAAGGTCAATGTGCTGGTGGGTGAGAACGGGGCCGGAAAATCGACCCTGATGAAGATCCTGGCAGGGGTGGAACAGCCGACGCGTGGGCGGGTGATGATGGACGGGCAGGAGCTGCGCCTGCGCTCGCCGCTGCACGCCAACCGCTACGGGATCGGGATCATCTACCAGGAACTGAACATGTGCGCCAACCTCAGCGTGGTGGACAACATTTACCTGGCACGCGAGATGACCCAGCGCGGCATGATCAACAAGAAGCGCGAGAAAGAGACCGCCCGGCAGATCATCCAGCGCCTGGAGCAAAACATCGACCCCGACGCCCTGGTAGGCGACCTGCGCATTGGCCAACAGCAGATCGTTGAAATCGCCAAGGCCCTGGCGCAGGATGTGCGCGTGTTGATCATGGATGAACCCACCTCGGCGCTCAGCGCGGCCGAGGTGGATGTGCTTTTCCGGGTGATCCGCGATCTGAAGGCGCGCGGGGTGTCGATCATTTACATCTCACACAAGCTGGACGAACTGCTGCAGATCGGCGATTACGTGACCGTGCTGCGCGATGGACGCCTGGTGGCGCAGGAACAGGCCGCCAACATCAACGTGGCCTGGATCATCGAGAAGATGGTTGGGCGCAACCCGGCCTCGCTGTTTGTGCGCGAGGCGCACACCATCGGCGAAACCCTGCTGCGGGTGGACGACCTGACCCTGCCGCGCGTGGGCGGCGGCTACGTGCTGGACCACGTTTCGTTCGAACTGCACAAGGGCGAGATTCTGGGCTTTTATGGGCTGATGGGCGCGGGCCGCTCGGACCTGGTGGATACGCTGGCGGGGGCGCGCCCGGAGGCCACCGGCAAGGTGTGGCTGGCGGGCGAGGCGGTGACCGCAGGGACGGTGTCGGAGCGCATTGAGACCGGGTTAGTGCTGGTGCCCGAAGACCGCCAACGCGATGGGTTGGTGCCGACCATGTCGGTGGCCAACAACATGCTGCTGGCCAGCCTGAAGAAATACATGAACCGCCTGTTCCTGGTGCCCAAAAAGGAGAACCAGGCCGTCAATGAGATGATCAAGAGCCTGCGGGTGCGCGTGGCCAACCCGCAGCAGTCGATCACCTCGTTGAGCGGCGGCAACCAGCAGAAGGTGGTGGTGGCGAAGAGCCTGCTGACCCACCCCAAGGTGCTGATGCTGGACGAGCCGACGCGCGGCATCGACGTGGGCGCCAAGTCCGAGATCTTCGAGATCATGAGCCGGTTGGCCCAGGAGGGCTACGGGGTGATCTTCATCTCGTCGGAATTGAAAGAGGTCATCGCCATGTCGGACCGCATCCTGGTGATGTCCAAGGGCGCTATCACCGGCGAGTTCAGCCGGGAATCGGCGACCGAAGAAAAACTGGTGGCTGCTTCGGCCGTTGGGCACGGGCCGGCCTACGCGAAAAATAACGGCAAAGATAACGGAAGGAAAGAATAACCCATGGAAATCGCCAACCCCCCAAAGAAAGTGCGCCGCATCACCCGCACCGACCTGCAGCAGTTCCTGCTGCGCGGCCGGGCCTTTATCGCGCTGATCCTGGTGGTCGTGGTCTTCACTTCGCTGGCCCCCGGTTTCCTGAGCAGCGGCAACATCGTGATCATGTCCAAGCATGTGGCGATCAACGCCATCCTGGCGATCGGCATGACCTTCGTGATCCTGACCGGTGGGATCGACCTGTCGGTCGGATCGATCGTGGGCCTGGTGGCGATGATCGCCGGCGGGTTGATCAACGAGGGCATCCGCATCGAAGCGCTGGGCGTGATTGTCTACCCGCACACCTGGACGATTATCGTCATCTCGCTGATCGTGGGCACGTTGATGGGCGCGATCTCGGGCTTCATCATCACCCGCTTCAACGTGGCGCCGTTTATCGCCACGCTGGGCATGCTGTACGCGGCGCGCGGCTTCGCCGGCCTGCGCAACAACGGTTACACCTTCGCCAATATCATCGGCCGGCCGGAGTACGGCAACACCGGGTTTGAAAAGCTGGGCGCCGGGGCGTTCCTGGGGATCGATTATTCGATCTGGATTATGGTGATCTTCGCCATCATCGCCTACCTGGTCACCACGCGCCTGCCATTCGGCCGGCACGTCTTCGCCATCGGCGGCAACGAACGCTCGGCCGAGCTGTCGGGCGTGCGCATCAAACGCACCAAGACGCTGGTGTATATGATCGGCGGGTTCTGCTCGGCCTGGGTAGGGTTGATCATCGCCTCGCAGCTGGTGGCGGCCCACCCGGCCACCGGCGAGACGTTCGAACTGAACGCCATCGCCGCGGTGGTGCTGGGCGGCACATCGCTGGCCGGCGGGCGCGGCAGCATCGGCGGAACGCTGATCGGCGCGTTTGTGATCGGTGTGTTGGGCGACGGCCTGGTGATGCTGGGCGTGTCGTCTTTCTGGCAAAAAGTCATCAAGGGCGCGGTGATTGTCCTGGCGGTCATCATCGACCAGGTCCAGGCGCGCATGCAAGAGCGCATCGCGCTGCAAAAACAGCAAGAGCTTGAATAGGAGGTGATGGGACCCCAAACCTAGACCCAATAACCGTCTCAAGCGGACAATCAAGTGTACGTTCATCCGTTCGATAAATAAGCAAGAGGAGATTAAGATGCACCAGATGAAAGTTGCAAAGATTTTGGGCGTTTTGGTCGTGCTGGCGATGCTGGTCTCGGCCTGCGCCGCCCCGGCGACCCAGGCCCCGGCGCCCGCCGCCACCGAAGCCCCCGCCGCCACCGAAGCGCCGGCTGCTACTGAAGCGCCCGCCCCGGCAGCCCCCGCCGCCGGCGGCACGATCTGCGTGATCGTTCCCCCGGTTGAGAACCCGTTCTTTGGCGCGATGCAGGAAATCGCCGCCGCCAAGGTAGAAGAGCTGGGCTACACCGCGCTGAAGCTGGTCCACGATGATGACGCCAACAAGCAGATGGAGCTGTTCGAGAGCTGCATCGCCCAGAAGGCCGTCGCCATCATCCTGGACAACGCCGGCGCCGATGCCACCGTTGCCGCCGTCCAGAAAGCCAAAGACGCCGGCATCCCGTCCTTCCTGGTCGACCGCGAGATCACCAAGGAAGGCGTCGCCGCCGCCCAGATCGTCTCCAACAACTACCAGGGCGCCACGATCCTGGCCGAGTACTTCGCCCAGCTGATGGGTGAAGAAGGCAACTTCGTCGAGCTGACCGGCAAGGACACCGACACCAACGCCCACATCCGCTCCCAGGGTTACCACGACGTGCTCGACGCTATGACCGGCATGAAGATGGTTGCTCAGCAGACCGCCAACTGGTCCCAGACCGAAGGCTACTCTGTGATGGAGACCATCCTGCAGGCCAATCCCGACATCAAGGGCGTCATCGCCGGCAACGACACGATGGCCCTCGGCGCTCAGGCAGCCCTGGTGGCCGCCGGCCGCGCAGATGTCATCGTGGTCGGCTTCGATGGCTCGGACGACGCCATCCAGTCGATCGGCAAGGGTGAGCTGAAAGCCACCTCGCTGCAGCCCGTGGCCGAGATGGCCATCCAGGCCGCAATCCAGGCCGACCAGCTGATCAAGACCGGCAGCACCGGCAAGCCTGAAAAGCAGTCCATCGACATGGTCCTGCTGACCGCTGAGAACTACTGCCAGTACAAGACCTTCGCCCCCACCGGCGAGACCGGCGCCTGCCCGGTGCCGCCCGTGAACTCGGCCTTCCTGATGCTTCGCAACGTGTTCGCCTTCCTGCTGAACCCGTTAGGATAAGCGCAGTTCCGTAACCGTACGTGTGTAGTGTGTGCCCCGCCCCTCGCAGATCGCATCCTGACCGGGCGGGGCACCCGGCTGTAACCAGCGCAGTACCGACCTGATCGAGAAGGAGACCTCCATGCCACAAACTCCCGACCCCCGCCCGCATGTCGTCGTCATCGGTGGATTAAATATGGACCTGGTGGTGCGCGTCCCGGTCATCCCGAAGCCGGGAGAGACGGTGGACGGCGGCGCCTTCGCCACGTTCCCGGGAGGCAAGGGCGCCAACCAGGCTGTAGCCGCCACCCGCCTGGGCGCCCGGGTCAGCATGATCGGGCGCGTGGGCGGCGATGCCTTTGGCCAACAGATGTTGAACGCCATCCGCAGCGAGGGGATTGACGCTTCGCAGGTGCAGGTCGACTCAAGCCAGGCCACCGGGGTGGCGCTGATCACGGTGGAGGACAGCGGGCAGAACAACATCTCGGTCGCCTCGGGGGCCAATATGCTGGTCAGCCCAGGGCAGGTGGAGCTGGCCCTGGCCGCGCTGGGGCGTTTTGACCTGCTGCTGATGCCGCTGGAAGTGCCCATGCCGGCGATCATCGCCGCCGCCAAGGCCGCCCACCGGGCCGGCGCACGGCTGGTGCTCAACCCGGCCCCGGCCAAGCCGCTGCCGGCGGAACTGCTGCAGGCCGCCGGGGTGCTGGCGCCGAACGAGTTTGAAGCCGCCATTCTGACCGGCGCGCCGGTCACCGACGAAGCATCGATGCAAACCGCCGCCCAGGCGCTGGCGCGCCTGGCCCCGCAGGCCACGATCCTGATCACGCTGGGCGAGCGCGGCGCGGTCTACCTGGCCCCGAGCGAATCGCAGCTGGCGCACGTGCCGCCCTTCAAGGTGCAGGCGGTGGACACTACCGCCGCCGGCGACGCCTACGTTGCCGGGCTGAGTGTGGCGCTGGGTGAAGGCAAACCCTTCGCCGAGGCGGTGCGCTTTGCCGCCGCCGCCGGGGCGCTGGCGGTCACCCGCGCCGGGGCGCAGCCCTCGCTGCCGCAGCGCGCCGAAGTGGAAGCGCTGCTGGCGAAATCCGCCGGTTAGCCGTTTCTGAACCGGGCAGGCGCCAGCCGGGCGGATCGCGCCGCGGCCCGCCCGGCTG
>JBJSYW010000118.1:0-9975 GCA_046089985.1 Chloroflexota bacterium | reverse complement strand
TTTTAAGCAGCGCCGGGCGTGCGCTGGCGCTGCGCGGGGTGGACCTGCAGCAGGCCGCCGGGCGGCTGGGCCAGGCGCAGCTCGGATGGACCGTGCTGGGGCTGTTGAGCATGTGGCTCAGCATCGCGCTGCGCGCCTGGCGCTGGCAGGCGCTGCTTGGCCCGGCTGCCGGGCAGATCGGCCGGCAGCGGCTGGCCGGGGCTTACCTGGCCGGGCTGCTGCTGAATGCACTGCTGCCGCTGCGCGCCGGCGAGTTCGGCCGGGTGGCGCTGGCCGGGCGCGGCGGACCGGCGGTCACTCCGCCTGACGCCCCCCCACCCGGCGAGCCTTCGCCCACCGGCGGGGAGCAGCACCGGAAGCCGAGCGACGACCGGCAACCTGGCTACCTGGCGCTGGCCGGGTCGGTGGTGGTTGAAAAGCTGCTCGACCTGGCAGTCTTCGCGCTGCTGGCGCTGTGGCTGACCGGCGGCGGGAGCGTGTCGGAAACGCTGCACGCTCCCGCCCGCTTGCTGATCGCCGGCGGTTTGGCGGCGCTGGCGGCGCTGGCGGCGCTGGTCGCCTGGCGCAAGCCCGCGCTGGGTTTCCTGGAACGGCGCCTGCCCGCCCGGCTGCAGCCGCTGTCGCCGCGCCTGCTGCGACCCGGGCTGCACAGCCTGGACGCGCTGGCCGCACCGGGCCGGGCGGCGGCGGTCGCCGGGCTGAGCCTGGCCGCCTGGGGCTGTGGGCTGGCCAACAACTACCTGGCCGGGCGCGCCCTGGGGCTGCCGGTCTCGTGGGAGGCCGCCGGGCTGCTGCTGATCGTGCTGCAGGCCGGCAACAGCCTGCCATCGCTGCCGGCCAACCTGGGCGTGTTTGAACTGGCCGCCGTGCTGGCGCTGCAAGCCTACGGAATAGATCAAACAGCCGCCCTAAGTTACGGTATACTTTTACGCGTTATCGTGTACGTCCCAATCTTGCTCTCCGGCCTGCCGGCGTTCTTGCTGCTGTCCACCCGGGCTGCCGCGCCGGGCAGTGCAGCGCCCTGAGCCGGCGCGAGTCATCAGGAGCCTGTATGTATTCGGTCTTGTTTGTCTGCTCGGCCAATATCTGCCGCTCGCCGATGGCGATGGGCCTGCTGCGCGCCAGTGTGCGCGAGGAACTGTCCGACTGGCGCATCGATTCGGCCGGGGTATGGGCCACCAACGGCTTCACGGCTGCGTTCCACACCGCCCAGGTGCTGAATACCCGCGGCATCGACATCAACGCACACCGCTCGCAGGTGATCACCCCGGCGCTGATGGCGCACTACCAGCTGGTGCTGACGATGGAGCGCAACCAGAAGGAAGCCCTGCGGGCCGCCTTCCCGCGCTACGCCGGGCGGGTCCACCTGCTCAGCGAGCTGATCGGCGAGCGCTTCGAGGTGGACGACCCAATGGGCCGGTCGCTGATCGAGTACGAGGCGACGGCGCGCGAGCTGGAGTCGATCCTGGCCGAGAGCCTGCCGAAGATCCGCCAGCTGTCGCTTGAACCGCCGGCGGGGCAGAATGGCTGACCCGGCCTGGCGCGCCGATCTGCGCCGGCTGGGGCTGGCGCTGCTGATCGCCGGGCTGCACGGGCTGATTTACGTTTTCCTGCTGCCGCCCTGGCAGCACTACGACGAGCCGAACCACTTCGAGCGCGCCTGGCTGGAGGCCGGGCTGACCTTCAGCCAGCCGGGCGATTTCGCAGCCAGGATGAACCGCCAGGTATACCGCTCGATGATCGAAACCGGCTTCTTCGATTACACCGGCGGCAAACCGGTGCTGCCGCTGCCGCGCGAAAAGGTGCGCATCCCCGGCTTCTCGCAAAGCGATGAGCCGCCGCTGTACTACCGGCTGGCCGGGCTGGCGGTGCGCCTGATGCCGCAGGCATCGGTCAAGCGCCAGCTGTATGCCATGCGGCTGGTCTCCTGGCTGCTGTACCTGCTGACGGTGGTCGCCGCCTGGGGTGTGGGCCGCGAGCTGTTCTCTGAGCGCTCGCCGGCGCGCCGGCTGCTGCCGCTAACCGCCGCCCTGCTGCCCGGGCTGGCCGAACTGATGAGCGCGGCCAACAACGACGTGCTGGCCGCGGCGGTGTTCAGCTGGTTTTTCTGGGGCGCGCTGCGCCTGCTGCAGCGCGGCCCGCGGCCGCTGGAACTGGCCTGGGTCTGCGCCACCGCTGCGCTGGCCTATTACACGAAGAACACCGCCCTGATCGCCCTGCCGCTGCTGGCGCTGGCGCTGCCGTTAAGCGTGCTGCGCGGGCGGGCGCGCCGGGCGGCCATCGCGCTGCTGCTGCTGGCCCCACTGCTGGTGCTGGCCGGCGGGGCCACGCTGGATGACGCCCGGGCCTGGCTGCGCGGCGTGGACCAGGCCGATGGGCTGCGGATCTCCACCACCACACCGGGCCTGGCAGCCGCCGGGCTGCACCCGGCCGTCGGGCAAGCCGCGCTGCAGTTGAATGCCGGCGGCGAACAGACCAGCCGCCGGGCGGCCCCGCCGGTCTACCAGGTGCTGCCTCCCGCCACTGCCGCCGGGCTGTTCGGCCGCCCGGTGACGCTGGGCGCCTGGATGTGGGCCAGCGAAGCGCTGCCCGCCCGCACCCCGCAGCTGCTGGCCGGCGGGCAGAAATTCTCCAAGACCGTGGCCCTCACCACCCAACCACAGTTCTTCGCCTTCCAGGCCGTGCTGCCGCGCGGCCAGGACCGCATCTGGCTGACGCTGGACCCCGACCCGCCGCCCGGCCGGCAGGCACGCGTGTATTATGACGCCATCGTGCTGGCCGCCGGTCAGTATCCCGAAGACCAGCCGCCGGTCTTTGTCGGGCCGGATGCCGCCGGCGGCGCCTGGGGCGGGCAGCCTTTCCAGAACCTGGTTCGCAACGCCTCGGTTGAACAACCCGCCCTGCGCCTGCGCGGCCGGCTGGACCTGCTCTCAGAGCGCTTCCTGCCTGACCGCTCCCGGGCCACCACCCTGCTGGCTTCGCTGCAAGACCTGGGCGGGACGGGCTATTTCTACCTGACCACCCTGCGCCACCTGTTCCATACCTTCTGGGCGCGCTTCGCCTGGGGGCATGTGCCGCTGGCGGGCAGCTGGAGCTACCTGCTTCCAGCCGCAGCCAGCCTGCTGGGGCTGGTGGGGCTGGCCTGGGGCCTGCTGCGCCGCCGCGGCCGCCTGGATGGGGCGGTGCTGCTGTTGTGCCTGAGCGCCTGCCTGGTGACCTGGGCGATCGCCGCAGTGCGCGGCATGGTCTACCTGCACCTGCCCGGGTATTATTTTTCCACCGCCCGGCACGCCGTGCCCGTGATCGTGCCCACCCTGGCTGCCCTGGTCTTTGGCTGGAGCGAGCTGTACCTGGCGGCTGCCCGCCTGGCCCAATTCCGCCGGCCCACCCCCGTCGATCCAGCCGGTGCGGTCCCGGCGCAGGCCGCCCCGGCGGCTGCCCGCCTGACCGCCTCCCGCCTGGCCCTGGCGCTCTACCTGGCGTTCTTCCTCTGGCTGATCGCCTGGTCAATCCTGAGCATTGCCTGGCACTACCGGCTGCTCTGAGACAGGCAAGCGCGGCGTATCTCAAGGAGAAACCACGTGATCAAACAACGTCTACTTACCTGGTGCCTGGCAGCCGTGCTGCTGCTCAGTGCTTGCGGCGGCGGCCTGCCCGGACCGGACCGCCCGGCGGTCAGCCTGCCCGAACAGCCCATCTCGGGGCTTACCCCCACCACCGATAAAGGCCTGGGGCTCGAGCCGGCCGGCGGCGCAGCCGCCCCCACGCTGGACGCCGCTCCCGGCGCGCCGGTCTCCCCTACCCAGCCGGGCGCCCTGCCGACAGCCACGCGGCCGACGGTGACGCTGCCGGCCTTCCCACTGCCCGGGATGGAGCTGGAGTCGATCAGCCAGCAAGCCTTGGACCTGTCAATACAGGCCGGAGCGTACTGGATCCGGCGCAATATGCTGGACTGGTCGCTGGTGGAGCCGGTTGAAGGACAGCGCGATTGGAGCGCCCTGACCGGGCTGGAAACCGAGATGCAGCGCGTGGCCCAGGCCGGGGGCCAGCTGGTGCTGGTCGTGCGCGGCGCGCCGGATTGGGCGCAGGAGAAGACTGGCGTGTGGTGCGGGCCGATCATGGGTGAGAAGCTGCCCGCTTTCGCGGCCTTCCTTCAGGAAGCCGTCACCCGCTACAGCGCTGCGCCGTACAATGTCAAGTATTGGGAGATCGGCAACGAGCCGGACATCGACCCGAAGCTGGTGGACCCCAAAAGCCCGTACGGCTGCATGGGCAACCGCAAAAACGAATATTACGGCGGCGGGGAGTACGCCGAACTGCTAAAGGCCGCCTACCCGGCAGTCAAAGCGGCCAACCCACAGGCCCAGGTGCTGGTGGGCGGCCTGCTGCTGGACTGCGACCCGGTCAGCCCGCCGGAGGGCAGCGACTGCACCCCGGCGCTGTACCTGGAAGGAGCGCTGCGCGCCGGCGCCGGCGATTTCTTCGATGGGGTCAGCTTCCACGCCTACGACCGCTATCTCGAAGCGTACAAATATCACAACCCCAACTGGCACGCCGCCTGGAACAGTTCTGGGCCGGCGCTGGTACCCAAGACCCGCTACCTGCGCAGCGTGTTGAACGTCTATGGCTACCCGCAGAAATACCTGCTCAACACCGAGTCCGGGCTGATCTGCGGGCAGACCGGCGCTGAGCCGTACTGCCAGGACGATGCGTTCATCCTGACCAAATCCTATTACCTGGCGCACGTCAACGTGGCGGCGCGCGCCGAGGGGCTGCGCGGCAACCTGTGGTACAGCCTGAGCGGCTGGCGCGGCACCGGACTGCTGGACAGCCAGGGAGCGCCTAACCGGGCCTACGAGGCCTACAAATTCACCGCTAGCATGCTGCAGGGGGTCGGGTTCGTGCGCGAGATCAACGACTACCCGGGGGTGCGCGTGTATGAACTGGCCAACAGCGAACGTATCGTGTGGTTCCTGATCACCGCCGATGGGCTGGAACATACCCTGCTGCTGCCCACCCAGCCAACCGACGCCTACGATGTATTCGGCGCGGCGGTCCCAGCCGAGGGGACACAGATCCCCATCGGCTGGGCGCCGCTGTTCCTGGAATTCGCCCCCTGAGCGCTAGCGGGTGAGCAGCTCGATCGCCCGCTGCAGCAGCGCGTCGACCTGGCCCAGGGCGGCCTCCAAGGTGAGCGGGACGGTCTCGTCTGGAACCACCCCCACCCCTTCCAGCACAAGCTGCCCGTCCGGGGAGACCGAACGGCCGGTGGGGAACTGCATGCTCAGGTCGTCGGGCAGCTTATACTGCCCCTGGCCCACTTCGCCAAAAGCCCCGGCGCTGGGGGTGTGGCCCAGCACGGTGGCCCGCCCATCGTGCTGCAGGGCGTAGGCAAAGCTCTCGCAGGCCGACACACAGTCGGCGCTGACCAGCACCACCAGCTTGCCGGTGTACTGCAGCGGCGCAGGGCGGATGCGAGTGGGGTACTGGTTCGGCTTGAAACCGCCCTGGATCTCGTTGAAATACTCGTTGCGGTACAGTTCTACTTCCTGGTCGAAGAAGAAACCGGCGAAATCCATCGCCAGCGAACCGTTGCCGCCCGAGTTGCTGCGCAGGTCAATCACCAGGCCGGGGACTTCGTTATCCACTGCGCTCTGGATGGCGCGCTCCCACAGGCCGGCCATCAGGTGATAATCATCGCTGAAGGTGCCGATGCGGATATAGCCCACGTTTTCGCCGGGCAGCATCTTGCTGACCACCGGCAGACCAAGCTGGTCCTCATTGAAAGCCGGCATGCTCTTGAACAACGAATCGTACTCGACCACCGCCTGCAGCGTCTTGGTCTGCGCCGCCTGGCCGGTGTTCTGGAAGCGCACCTCCAGCGACGTGTTGGGCGGCACGCGCGTCAGGAAGGTCACCTGGCCGTGGCGCAGGGCATGTTGGGTGGAGTAGGGTGCAAATCCAGGCGTGACGGCGGCGATCGCTTCGCCAACCGGGCGGCCGTCCCACTCGCTGATCACCGCCCCGGGCTGGATGCCGGCCTTGGCCGCCGGGGTATCCGGCAGCACCTGGGTGACCACCACCGGCCCGTCGCTCAACTCGGCCAGCACCAGGCCGAACCCGCCGCCATAGCTCATGTAGAAGGCTTCCTGGTTCAGGGTCACGCCCACGTGGCCATCCGGGATCGCCAGGGCCAGTTCGCGCAGCGCCTGGTAAAACTCCAGTGGGGTGTTGGCTTTCTCGGCCAGCGGATACAACCGCTCGCGCAGCGCGGCCCAGTCGATTTGCTTCGCCTCGGTGAAGGGATATTCCTTGCTGGCCTTCTCAAACAGCGCCTTGAAAGCTTCCGGATAGCTCATGGCCGAGTAATCGTTGACCGCCGTGACGCCTTCCATCAGCGTCAGGCGCGGGCTGGCCTCTTTATAGACCCGGAAGGGGCGCTGGTCCAGATCGACCAGGTTGTAACCGGCCGGCACGGCGGCGGTGGGGTCGTCGGCGGTGAAGAGCTTCTCGTCGGGGCCGAAATCGGTCGGGAATGCCTGCTCGCCATCCGGCGCCCAGATCAACAGCGTTCCGCCGGAGATCTCGTAATCACGCTCCGGGTCAGTGACGGTCGAAACCGAGGCCGATGACCAACCACGCCCATCGCGCGGCTCCAGGAACGGGCCGCCCCAGGTATTCGACCAGTAAGCGATGGCAAAGACCATCACCCCGGTATTTTCCTGTCCGTTGTTATCCAGGTCGTTCAGGATGCCGCGCGGCACAGACGGCAGCGGCAGCGCATAGGTCAGCTTCTGCTGATCGTCGATGATCACCGGGCCGATCATCTGCGAGGCCAGATCGAACTCAAAATCCAGATCGCGGCGGATAAAGCCGGTCTCATCCTCCAGCAGCACAAACGGCTCACTGGCGCCTTGCAAGAAGAAGGGCGAGGTGTAGGGGATATCCCCGCTGATGTACACCGGCTCATCCGGGTTAGCGGCGCCGGGCTGCACCGGGGCGGGCGGCAGGGCCGGCGCGGTGACAGTCGCCGGCGGGCGGGTGGGGGCGGCGGTCGGCTCGGGCTGGGTGGCGCCGCCGCCCAGGTTGCCAAAGGAGAAACCGCAGGCCAGCTGCGCCAGCAGCACGCCCAGCAGCGCCAGGTAAACAATCAATCGTTTCATGTTCATCCCTCTCCGTGAAACTCCTGGTAATCGGCCACCGAGCGCTGGATGAACCCGGCGGCGATCTCATGAATGCGCCAGTTAGCGATGCCGCCGGCGATGCCATCCAGCATGCGCTGCGGCATCATGCGGGCGGCTAAGGGCACAGGCAGTTCGGCGTCCAGCGTCAGGCGGTAGTCAATCTGGGTTTCGCCGCCATGCGCTTCAAAGAGCGACTGGCTGGCGTAGTAACCCTGGGTGATCAGGTGGTTCAAACCGATCTCGTTGCGCACCGGCGGCAGGCCCTGCGCCGGGCGGATGCGCAGCGCAGCGCCCGGATGGTCGAGCTCGACGGCGATGTCGCACACCATCTGGATGCGGTACACACCCAGTTCGGTGGTGCTGTACAGCATGCGGTAACAGCCGTCCCCCAGGCTGCGCAGCAGCGAGATGTGCGGCAGCAGACCCAGCGTGTGCTCGATATCGGCGTAATAGCGCAGGGCGGCGGGCAGGCAGGCCGGGAACGTGAAATGCAGCTGCGTGGCGCCGGCCAGCCTGATCACTGGTTTAACTGTTCAATCTTGGCGGTCAGCTCATCCAGTTGGTCATACAGCTTTTTCAGGTCGGCCTGGGTGGGGATCTCGTGCTGTTTCAGGTAGCTTTCGACCTGCTCATCCTCCAGGCCCGGGTCGGCATCGCGCTGGCGCTTGCCCTGCAGGGCCAGCTTCTCGAACAGCGAGCGGCCTTCGCGGTCGGTCAGCTCACCCTGGTGCACCAACCCCTGGATGCGCTTCTGGATCTCTTCGTCGATCTGGCGCCAGAACGAGCCGGGCGCCCACAGGCTGCGCTGCAGGGCGTTCAGGCGGTCTTCGCTGGTGCGGATCAGGTTGGTCAGGAAAGAGTTGGAGAGCAGCCCACTCTGCTTCTTCTCCTGCTCGAGGATGATCTGGGTCAGGGTCAGGGCAGTCAGGTCTTCGCCGCTGGCATGGTCCTTCACCTGCACTTCCTCCCCTTTGCGGATCAGATCGGCGATCCCCTCCAGCGTGATGTACTGCTTGGAGTCGGTATTATACAGTTTACGGTTCGGATAGCGCTTAATGATCACCATGCTTGTCACCTCAGGGGGCTATTATAAACGAGACCCCTGGAGCTTGCAAACTCCAGGGGTCGATCCGGTCAGCTCCCCTCGGCAGTCAATGGCCGGGGCGGGAATTGCAGTGCAGGCGGCGCCTACTTCTTCAGATCGTCGATCTTCTTGGACAGGGCGGTGATCTTGTCGCTGAGCGACTCGATGTCGGCCTTGGAGGGCACGCTCATGCGGTCGAGCACGGTCTCGACGCGCTTGGTGACTTCGTCTTCAGCCTTCTCGGCGTCTTTCTTGCGCTTGTCCATCACTTCGCGCACCAGCTTGCGGCCGTCTTTTTCGGCGATCTCGCCGCGCTCGATCAGTCGGTCGACAAAGTCTTCAATCTCGTCCTGGGCCAGGGCGACGGCGCCAATGCCGGCCAGCAGAACCTTGCGGGCGGCTTCCAACAGGGCATTCTGTTCTTCCTTGCCGTTGGTCTGTTCGACAATTTCTGGGGCTTTCTTGGTTGGCATGGTATTTTCTCCTTTATCTCTCGCCAAGCTGCTAAGCTATGGATGATCCCTATCTCAAGTGTTTATGACGCGCTGCGTCGTAGCATCAGTATAACACGACGCGTCATGAGTGTCAATAGATCGCTGCTCGACATTCTGTAGGATAAATCCTGCTTGACGGAGGTGTGCTTCTACACTATACTATTTTCACCTTTTACCTCGGCTCTCAACCCCTTAGCGTTGATCCCCAATAATTTCATACTCATGCGCAGGAGGTAAACCAGATGGGCGTTTTCCGTGACAGCAAACAGTTCTACGATTGTATCGGAGCGTTGATGGATCGGGCCAAGACCAACCCTCAGGTTGGGCCAAAGATCGCCAAATCGGGCATTATCATCCAGTTCCGCTACACCGAACCGGAGGCGGTCACCACAGTCAACGGCAAAGATCAGCCGACCCAGGCGGGAGCGTTCGTGGATATCATTCATGGCGCTACCAATCTAAAACCGGATGTGGTGATGACTATGAAAGCCGACACCGCCCACGCCTTCTGGCATGGCAAGGTCAACCTGGTGGCCGCGCTGGCGCGCAAGGAAATCGTGGCGCAGGGGCCGATCCCTAAAATCCTGAAGCTGCTGCCAGCGGTCGAGCCGCTGTACAAAGAATACCCGACGCTGCTGCGCGAAAAAGGCCTGGCTGCGATGGTGATGAAGTAACCTGCGGAGCCTACATGAAAAAAATCGCCATCTTGCACCTGGGGGAGGGCAGCGAGTGTTTCCCCGTAACCGCGCTTGATCAGCCGTTTGAGATCCTGCGCGAAGGCTGCCGTGGAGATCTCGACCGGGCGCGGGCGCTGATCGAGAAATACGATGGGCAGGTGGATGTGATCGGGCTGGAAGACATGCCGGCCCAACTGCGCCTGGGCGACGCCCAGCGACCACACCTGCATGGCAGCACGCTGCGCGCCGCCGCCCGCCGGACGCCGCTGGTGGATGGCAGCGGGGTGCGCGCCGGGCTGGAGCGCTGGGGCGTGATCCTGGCCGACCGGCTGCAGCCGGGTATCTTCAGCGAGAAGAACATCCTGCTGGTGCCCGGGCTGAACCATGAAGGGCTGGCGCAGGCGCTCGGCCGGCACAGCCCGAACATCCGCTACGCCGACCCGCTGGTCTACTTTGCGCTGCCCACCCTGCCGGGCGTGGGCAGCCGCCAGACGTTGGACCAGGTAGCCGGCCCCACGCTGGACCAGTTGAAAGAC
>JBJSYW010000117.1:0-6346 GCA_046089985.1 Chloroflexota bacterium | reverse complement strand
GCCCAGCCTGGCGCACCTGCTGGACGGCCGGCCGATCGACCCGCTGCCCGCACTGCAGGCGCTGATCTTTGACATCGACGGTGTGTTGACTTACCAGGGCCGGGTCTATCCCGGGGCCGTCGACGTAATCGCCGGGCTGCGCCGCCGCGGCACGGCGCTGCGCTTCCTGACCAACAGCACGCTAAAAAGCCGCGCCTCCGCCGCGACCCGGCTGCGCGAGCGTGGCTTCGATGTGCAGGACGGTGAATTTCTGACCGCTTCCTCGCTCAGCGCCGCCTACCTGCGCGCCCGGCAGCCGCGCTCGGCCTGGGTGATGGTCGAGCGGGAGGGGCTTAACGAGTTCGCCGATTTCGTCCACGACGAGCAAAACCCCGAGTACATCGTGGTCGGCGATAACCGCAGCCGCTTCGACTTCGACACCCTCAACCGGGCGCTGCGCCTGCTAAAAAAAGGCGCCCGGTTGATCGGCATGACCTCCGAGCTGATCGACTCCAGCCTGGGCGAGTTAGAGTTGAACGTCGGCTCATGGGTGCGCCTGCTGGAAACCGCTTCCGGCGTCCCGGCGGTCTATATCGGCAAGCCCCATCCATACGCCTTCGAGCTGGCGCTCGCCTCGCTGGGCCTGGACCGGGACAGCGTGTTGATGGTTGGCGACCGCCCCACCAGCGACATCCTGGGCGCTAACCGGGCCGGCCTGCGCTCGCTGCTGGTGCGCACCGGCGAGTACACCCCCGAAGAGCTGTACAGCAGCGGCTCCCGCCCGGATTTTGTGATCGACGATCTGCGCTTCCTGCCCGAGGTCCTGGCGCCCTACCTGGGCTGAGCGCCGGTGATGGCAGTGGGCATTGGGCGCAGCGCTGTCATCACCGGCGCTGGCTGCCCGCGCTGCCCGCGCGGCCGCGGGTGCGCCGCTAGCCGCCCGCCCGGCGCGGCAGCCGGCGCAGCTGCACCAGCACCGCCCCGGCCGCCACCAGCGCCATCCCAACCGCCTGCAGCAGCGACAGCTGCTCGCCCAGGAACAGCCAGGCCAGCAGGGCGATCTGCACCAGCATGGTGCTGTTGATGATCGTCGACTCCATCGCTGGCAGCGTGCGCAGGGTGTGGTTCCACAGTGTGAAGGCCGCCGCAGTGTTCACCACCGCCAACCAGGCGATCACCAACCAGGCGCTGAGCGGCAGGCGCGGCAGCCCCTGCGCCAGCGCGCCGCCCGCCAGCAGCACCATCGCCCCGACCCCCATGCTCGACACCGTCACCGGCAGCGGGCCCAGCGTCCCACTGCGGTTGACCGCCCGCCCCAGCACCGCCGAGACCGCGTTGGCCAGCGTGCCCAGCGCCATGACGACCATCCCCAACAGCCGGCCGCTCACCCCGTCGGCCGGGCCTGCCGCCGGCGCCCCGCCCAGCCCGGGCGAAAAGTACAGCAGAACCCCGCCCAGGAACACCGCCATCCCGCTCCACTGCAGCCGGCTGGGACGCTCATCCAGGAAAACTATCCCCAGCAGCGCCACCAGCGGCCCGGTGAAGTTCAGCAGGATGCTGACCGTCACCGCCGGCAGGTAGGCCAGCCCCACGAACTGCGCTCCCTGGGTCACAGCGTAATACAGCACGCCCAGCAGCGCCAGCCGGCCCCACCCGCCGGCCGGCAGCCCGGTCAGCGCCCGGCGTGGAGCCGGCTGCAGCGCAAACGGCAGCAGACACACAAAGGCCAGCGTATAGCGCAGCCCGGCAAAGGTCAGCGCGGGGATGTCTTTCAGCCCCCACTTGATCAGCACCCACGAAGTCGACCACAGGAAGGTCACCAGCAGGGCCTGCAGCACGGCCCGGGTATGCGCCGAGAGCCGCCGGTGCGGACGGTCGCCCGGCAGGGAGGGGGTGGGAGATGCAGCAGTCACAGCGGGTATAATACCAGGGATGACACCCGAAACATCTCCCGCTTCTCCATCCGCGATCAAGATCACCACCTGGAACGTCAACGGCCTGCGCGCCATGCTGGGCAAGGGCCTGCTCGACTGGGCCGCCGCCGAAGCCCCGGATGTGCTCTGCCTGCAGGAAGTGCGCGCCCGGCCCGAGCAGGTCAAGCCGGAACAGCTCGCCGCCCTGAGCGCCCTGTACCCGCAGTCGGTCTGGAACCCCGCCGAACGCCCCGGCTACAGTGGGGTGGCTACCTTCATCAAACAGCCGCCGCTGGAGGTGAACCTGGGGCTGGGCGCAGACGAGTTCGACCGCGAGGGGCGCGTGATCTGCACCCGCCACTCAGGTTTTCTGCTGTTCAACATCTACTTCCCCAACGGCGGGCGCGACATCGAACGCGTTCCCTACAAGCTGGCCTTCTACGAGCGCCTGCTGCAGGTATGCGACCACCTGCACACCTGCGGCGAACAGGTGATTGTGTGCGGCGATTTCAACACCGCCCACCAGGAGATCGACCTGCGCAACGCCCGCCAGAACATGAAGAGCACCGGCTTCCTGCCCGAAGAACGCGCCTGGATCGACCGCTACCTGGCGCACGGTTTCGTCGATATCTACCGCCGCCTGTATCCCGAGCGCATCCAGTACACCTGGTGGGCGCAGTTTGTGCGCTCGGCCCGCGCCAATAACGTCGGCTGGCGGCTGGATTACTTCCTGGTTTCGCCCGGGCTGGTCGAGCGGGTGCAGGATGTCATCATCCACGATCAGGCAGCCGGTTCAGACCACTGCCCGGTCTCGCTGCTGATCGCCGGATAACCGTGCTACAATTGAGCGCCATGAAAATCCTGATGATTTCTTCCGAATGTGTTCCGTTCGCCAAGACCGGAGGCCTGGCGGATGTGGTGGGGGCTTTACCCGCAACGCTCAACCGCCGCGGGCATGAAACGATCGTGGTGATGCCCAAGTACGCCTCGATCGATTACGCGCGCCACGGCCTGAACCCGTTTTTGAACTCGATGGGCGTGTGGATGGGCGACCGGCAGGAGTGGGTCAGCGTGCATATGTCGTCCAAGTACGGCGCGCCGGTCTACTTCATCGAATTCCACGCTTACTTCGACCGCAGCGGCCTGTACCACGACCCCAACAACAACGACTACCAGGACAACCCGCGCCGTTTTGGCCTGCTCACGCGCGCCGCGCTGCAGTTGTGCAAAGACATCGGCTTCAAGCCGGATATCGTCCACGCCCACGACTGGCAGGCTGCCCTGGCCCCAGCCTACCTCAAACTGTGGGACTGGAACGACCCCACCCTGGGCAGCGCCGCCAGCGTGCTGACAATCCATAACCTGGCCTACCAGGGCGTGTACAATGCCCGCGATTACGAGTACCTCGGCCTGCAGTGGGGCAACTTCACCGCCAACAAGTTTGAAGACCACGGCAATATCAACTTCCTCAAAGGCGGCATCCACTACGCCGATATGCTCAACACCGTCAGCCCCAGCTTCGCGCGCGAGACGCGCAGCGCCGAGCACGGCTTCGGCCTGTCGCCCTACCTGAACGCCCGCGGCAGCGACTACCAGGGCATCCTGAACGGCGTCGATTACACCCGCTGGAGCCCGGACATCGACCGGCTGATCCCGGCCTGCTACAGCCTCAACGACCTGTCGGGCAAGGCAGTTTGCAAGCGCGAGCTGCAGCGCCGCATGCAGCTTGACCAGGACCCGGGCGTGCCGCTGATCGGCGTGATCAGCCGGCTGGCCTCTCAAAAAGGGCTGGACCTGCTCGCCCAGGTGATCGAAAGCCTGGTGCGCAGCATGCGCGTGCAGTTCGCCATCCTCGGCTCGGGCGATAAAAGCCTGGAAAGCTATTACGGCAGCCTGCCGGCGCGCTTCCCCGGCCGCATCGGCAGCTTCATCGGCTTCGACGAAGAGCTCTCCCATTGGATCGAAGCCGGCGCTGACGACTTCCTGATGCCGTCCATCTACGAGCCGTGTGGGCTGAACCAGATTTACTCGCTCAAGTATGGCACCCTGCCGATCGTGCGCGCCACCGGCGGCCTGGACGACACCATCCAGCAGTACGACGAAGCGTCTGGCAGTGGCACCGGCTTCAAATTCTGGGAGGCCTCCCCGGCGGCAGTCTACTACACTATCGGCTGGGCGGTCAGCACCTATTTTGACCGGCCGGCGCATCAGCTGAACATGCTGCGCCTGGCGATGCGGCAGAACTTCTCCTGGGATGAAAGCGCCCGCCAGTACGAACTGCTATACGAGCAGGCGCTTGCCAACCGGCGCATGCACTCCGGATGAGAGGCTCACACCAATGAGCAGCGCCGCCCCAATCCAATACCCGATCCAGATCGCCTTGCGCGTGATGGGCCGCAGCACGCCCGGCTTCCCGGCCCTGGTGATCGAGCAGATCCGCCTGCACGTCCCGGAGGTGGACCCCCAGGCGGTCTCGCTGCGCCCCAGCCGGGATGGCAATTTCATCTCCGTAGTCGTGCCACTGATGCTAACAAGCCAAGAGCAGTTCGATGCCGTCTACCGGCAGCTGTCATCAAACGACCAGATCCTGATGGTATTGTAAATTCGATCTACACATCCCCCGCCACAGTTGATTGTTATAATAAGATATCTCTTACCAGGACCGGCGCGCCCCGGTCCTGGACCCACTCTTCCTTAATCGCCGGCCGACTGATCCTCAAATGACCATCAATCGTGCGACGCGCATCGTAATGGCTGTTCTGGCCAGTCTGACCCTGTTCAGCTTTGCTGCCATTCGCCTGTTCGAGCGGCAGCGCCTGGCCGACGAGCTGGACAAAAATTCGCGCGAGATGATGACCCTGGTGCTAAGTGCCGCCCAGCAGGGCATCAATTCGCTGCACTCGGTCAGCGCGCTGTTCTCCGCATCCGAGGTTGTCAACCGGACAGAGTTCGCCAAATTTTCATCCCAGATGCTGGCCACCTCGCAGTCGATGATCAACCTCGCCTGGGCGCCGCGTATCGACGATGCGAAGCGGGCCGCCTTTGAGCGCGGGCTGCACTGGCAGGGGCAGGCAGGCTCCGTCATCTTTGAGCTGGATCCGGCCGGCGGCCATATCCCGGCCGCAACACGGGCAGAATACTTCCCGCTGGCCTATTACGAGCCGGCTTCCGGCAGCGCGGGCGTGATTGGCTTTGATCTGGGCTCCGAAGCGCAGCAGCAGCAGGCGATCCGCCAGGCGCGTGACAGCGGCCAGCCGGCCATCACCCCGCCGCTGGCACTGATCCAGGATGCCGGCGGGCAGCCCGGCATCCTGATGCTGACCCCCATCTACATCTCCGGCGCGCCGGTCGATACGGTCGAGCAGCGCCGGAACGCGCTGAAGGGTTTCGCAGCCGGAGCGTACTACCCGGATATCCTGATCGAGCGGGCGCTGGCCGGCATCAACCCGCACGATGTCGAACTGTACATCTACGATGTTGGAGACCCGGTCACCCCGCAGTTCATCGCCTTCTACCCATCCATCTCCGGCCCGCAGGCGCTGCCCGCATCCGACGCGCCGGCCCCGCAGGCGGTCCAGTCCGGCGTTTATCTGGCCCGCACCTACCCGGTGGCCGACCGCTCCTGGCTGGTGATCGCCCGCCCGGGGCCGGCGCGCCTGATCCAGGATAGCTGGATGCCCTGGGCCGGCGTGATGGCTTGGCTGCTGGTCATTGCCGGCTTCCTGACCTATGAGAAAAGCCGCCAGCTAAGAGAAGCCTTGCTCGAACATTCGGAGGCCGAGTTCCGCGCCCTGGCCGATTACGCCCTGGTCGGTATCGCCCGCCTGAAGCGCTCGGGGCAGATCCTGTACGCCAACCAGGCGCTGGCCGAAGCGCTGGGCCTGGCCGGGCCGCAGGCGTTGACCGGTCAGGCGGCCCAGGCCGGCCTGTTCTCCGGCCAGCAGTTCGCCGCCCTGCTGCAGCAGCTGGACGCCGCCGGCCAGGTGCGCAATCAGGAGATCGAGGTTGCCGGCGAGCAGCCGCGCAGCCTGCTGTTCTCGGCCTCGCTGCGCGAGCAGCTGATCTTTATCACCGCCATCGACATCACCGAACGCTACCAGATGGAAGCCAGCTTGCGCGAGCGGGTTAAAGAACTGACCTGCGTGTTCAACGTCAACCGCCTGAGTCGAACGCCGCCGGCGGCGAAGCCCTCTACCGGCAGATCCTGGCCTACCTGGCGCCGGCCATGCAGTTCCCCGAGCTGGCCGTCCCGCACATCGAGATCGACGGGCAGCAGTTCTGCCCGTTGGAAGAACTGCCTACGCTGGACTGCTGCCTGACAGCCCCAATCGAGATTGACCGGGCCGCCTGCGGCCGGCTGTCGGTGTATTACACCCGGCCCGCCGCGTTCCTGCTCCCCGAAGAACAGAACCTAATCGACACGATCGCCCGCATCCTGGGCCTCTGGCTGGAGC
>JBJSYW010000116.1:0-3259 GCA_046089985.1 Chloroflexota bacterium | reverse complement strand
GAAGTGCTGGCTGGGCTGGCGCTGGGCGTTGGCCTGGCGACTGTGCTGGGCTATACCCTGGCGCGCTGGCCCACGCTGGACCGGCTGCTCTCCCCGTTCATCATCGCCAGCCAGTCGGTTCCAGTGGTGGCGATCGCTCCGCTGCTGGTGATCTGGTTCGGCTCGGGGCTGACCTCCAAGGTGCTGATCTGCATGCTGATCGTCTTCTTCCCGGTGCTGGTCAACACCGTGGTGGGGCTGCGCTCGGTGCCGAAAGACCTGCGCGACCTGATGCGCTCGCTGCAGGCCACCACCTGGCAGACCTTCCGCCTGCTGGAACTGCCGGCGGCGCTGCCGGTGTTCCTGGGCGGGCTGCGCATCGGCGCCACGCTGTCGGTGATCGGCGCAGTGGTGGGTGAGTTTGTCGGGGCCGATCGCGGGCTGGGTTTCCTGATTAACCGCGCCCGCGGCCAGTACGATACCGCCCTGGTGTTTGTGGTGGTGCTGGCGCTGGTGGCGCTGGCGATGGGTCTATACGCGGCGGTGGCTTTGATGGAGAAACGCCTGCTTGCCTGGCAGGATAACAAAAGCTAAATCATAGTGGAGGCTGGTAATATCAATGAAAATTAAATCAATCGCTTCGCTCGGCCTGGTTCTGGCGCTGCTGCTGACTGCCTGCGCATCCCCGGCTGCGACTCCGCAGGCCGAAACGCTCATCCGCCTGCCGATGGGCTATGTGCCCAACGTGCAGTACGCCCCGTTCTACGCCGCAGTGGAGCGCGGCTACTTCGAATCCGCCGGGCTGGAGATCGAATTTGACTACAGCCAGGAGACCGACGGGGTAGCGCTGGTGGGCGCAAACCAGCTGCAGTTCGCGGTGGTATCGGCCGAGCAGGTGCTGCTGGCGCGCGCCCAGGGCCTGCCGGTGGTGTATGTGCTGGCCTGGTGGCAGGATTACCCGGTAGCGGTCGCATCGATGAAGGACCGGGGCATCCAGGCGCCGGCCGACCTGGCCGGCAAGAAGATCGGCCTGCCCGGGCTGTACGGCGCCAACTACATCGGCCTGCGCGCCCTGCTGGCTGCCGGCGGGCTGCAGGAAGCGGATGTCAGCCTGGATTCGATCGGTTACACCCAGGTCGAAGCGCTGGTTTCGGGCCGCGTGGATGCGGTTTCAGTGTATGCCAACAACGAGCCGCTGCAGCTGCAGCGCCAGGGCTATGAGTTGAACGTGATGCGCGTGGCTGATTACACCCACCTGATCTCCAACGGCCTGATCACCAACGAGAAAACCATCGCCGAGAACCCCGAACTGGTGCGGCGCATGGTGCAGGCGGTGATGCAAGGCATCGCCTATGCGGTGGGCAACCCGGATGACACGTTCCTGATCTGCGAGAAGCACGTCGAGGGGTTGAAAACCGCCGATCAGGTGGTGCAGCGGGAAGTGCTCAACAGCTCGATCGAGTTCTGGAAGGGCAAGAACTCCGGCCTGTCGGATGCGGCGGCCTGGGAGAACATGCAGACCGTGCTGCTCGATATGGGCCTGCTCAAGCAGCCGTTGGACCTGGCGCGGGCCTACACCAACGACTTCGTGCTGGCGAAGTAGCCCCGTGGAAGCCGTCCTGCAGGCCAAACGGGTCAGCGTGATCTTTCCAGGCGAGGGCGGGGGGCTGCACGCCATCGACCAGGTCAGCTTTGAGGTGCAGCCGCAGGAGTTCGTGTGCATCCTTGGCCCGTCGGGCAGTGGCAAGAGCACCCTGCTGCGCGTGCTGGGCGGGCTGCTGCCGCCCACCTATGGGCAGGTGTTCCACCGCGGCCAGGCGCTCTCCGGGCCGCGGCGTGAGATCGGCTTCGTCTTCCAAAAGGCCAACCTGATGCCCTGGCGTGGGGTGCTGGAGAACATCACCCTGCCGCTGGAGTTGGCCGGTGTGCCGCGCGCCCAGGCAGGGGAAAAGGCGCGTGAGATGGTAGAATTAGTGGGTTTAACCGGGTTCGAAAACGCCCTGCCGCGCGATCTATCCGGCGGTATGGCGCAGCGGGTGGCGATTGCCCGCGCCCTGGTGCATGATCCGGATGTGCTGCTGCTGGACGAGCCGTTTGGCTCGCTGGACGCCCTGACGCGTGAGCGCATGGGCGGTGAACTGCTGCGCATCTGGCAGGCGCGACGTAAAACCGTGGTGATGGTGACCCATTCCATCTCGGAAGCGTTGTTCCTGGCCGACCGGGTGCTGGTGATCCACGGCTATCCCGGCCGCCTGCACCTGGACCTGGCGGTAGCCCTGCCCCGCCCGCGGGTCGATGCAATGCGCTACAGCCCGGCGTTTGGCGTTCTGGTGTCTCAGGTGCGCCTGGCGCTGGGTGAAAATACATAACCGGAGTGAAAAACGATGTTCAAGAAAGTCTCACTGCTCAGCCTGTTCCTGATCCTGTCCGTCCTGGCTGTTCCGCTGTCGGCTGCGGCCCAGGCGCCGCTGGCGTTCGCCTCGATCAGCGTGGACCTGTGGCCCGAATTTGACCGGCCCAATATGCTGGTGATGTACCTGTTCACGCTGCCGTCGTCGGCCAGCTTGCCGGTGGAGGTGAAGGTGCGCATCCCCGCAGATGCGGCGCTGAACGCGGTGGCCGGCTGCGAGGCGGAGGGGAACTGTTTCGACGCCGAGTACACCCAGGCTAAAGATGGCGCCTGGACGGTGCTGACCATTCAGGCCGCGCAGCCCTCGCTGCGGGTGGAGTATTACGACCCGGCCCTGAAGCGCGACGGCCAGGCGCGCAGTTTTACCTATACCTGGCCGGGCGATTTCGCGGTCGACTCGATGAAGATCACCGTCCAGCAGCCGCTGGGGGCCACCGACTTGCAGATCAAGCCGGCCATGTTCAACCCGCTGACCGGCCAGGACGGCATGAACTACTACGTGATGGACGCCGGAGCGCTGGCGCAGAACCAACCGGTTACGATCGAGTTGAGCTACCGCAAGGACGGCGATGCGTTGAGCAGCAACAACATTTCGGTTGAAGCCAGCGAGCCGCTGGACAGCACGGAATCGGGCCGCTCCGGTTTGAGCGCGGCGATGCCGATCGTGCTGGGGGCGCTGGGGGTGCTGCTGATCGTCGGCGGTGGGGTGTGGTACTGGCGCTCCGGACGGCAGAGCTACCGGCCGGTGCGGGTGCGCATGCGGCAGCGCAAGAGCGGGCGGGCGGCGGCCGAAACCAGCGCCGGAGATGCAAGCGGTTTCATTTACTGCCACCAGTGCGGTAAGCGCGCCACCGCCGGCGACCGCTTCTG
>JBJSYW010000115.1:0-3757 GCA_046089985.1 Chloroflexota bacterium | reverse complement strand
CTTTCCTGCGCCATTGCCAACCTCCCCGCCGCCAGCCGGCGGCGCTCGATCCAGGTTCAAAATCAATATAAACAATTATAAAGATAACTTTCGAAAAGTCAATATGAATCTTCAAAATATTGATATCGTATTCAAAATCCTTTGTGCCCGGCATAACGCCGGCGGAGCGGAATGCGCTGCCGCGCCCGGCGGCTGCCGCGGGCGACATCGAAATCAACGGCGCAGCGGCACGCGAATTGCACCCCGCCATGCAGGTATCAAACCAGAGGTGAAGGTATGTCGGATTTTGAGCAGGTACTGCAAGCCAAGACGCTGCACCGCGCCGCGCTGCTGAAGCACGCCAACGTGGTGGGGGTGGGGGTGGGTTACAAGACCAGCCGCGGCCGCGAGGGCGGCGAGTTGAGCGTGGTGGTGCTGGTGCGGCGCAAGCTGCCCGCCGCGGCGCTGAGCGACGCGGCGCTGCTGCCCAAGGATGTGGGCGGGTTCCGCACGGATGTGATTGAAGTCGGCGAGCTGCGAGCGGCGGACCGGCTGCCGCGCTCCAGCGCGCAGGCCGCAGCCCAGGAGTATACCAGCCGGATGCGCCCAGCCCCTGGCGGGGTCAGCATCGGGCACTATCACATCACCGCCGGCACGCTGGGCAGCGTGGTTTATGACCGGCGCACCCGCCGCCGCCTGATCCTCTCCAACAACCACGTGCTGGCCAACTCCAACGCCGGCCTGCCGGGCGACCCAATCCTGCAGCCCGGCCCAGCCGACGGCGGGCAGCCGGGCGCGGATACCATCGCAGTGCTCGAACGCTTCATCCGGCTGCGCTTCACCAACGAACCGGCCCAATGCAACATTGCCGGGACCTACGCCTGGGTTGGCAACCAGCTGGCGCGCCTGAGCGGTTCGCGGCACCGGCTGCAGGCTTACCAGCAAAACCCCGGCGCGGTCAACCGCATGGATGCCGCACTGGCCCGCCCGCTGGATGAGGACGACCTGCTGGATAACCACCTGGGCTACGGGGCGGTATGCGGCCGGGCCGAGGCGCAGCTGGGCCAGGCGGTATGCAAGTCGGGCCGCACCACGGCTTTCACCAACGGTCAGGTGCAGGTGCTGGAGGCCAGCGTGGTGGTGGGCTACACCGGCGACCGCACCGCCGCCTTCGAAGGCCAGGTGGTCACTACCCCGATGTCGCAGGGCGGCGATTCAGGCTCGCTGATCGTCACCGCCGAAGGCCACCAGGCCGTGGGGCTGCTGTTCGCCGGCTCGCCGCAGTCGACCATCTTTACCCCAATCCAGCCGGTGCTGGACGCAATGAAAGTGGACCTGCCCGGCGAGCGGACGAACGGCCTGGCGCACGGGCTGACCGGCAGCCAGGACGCCGCGCAGCGCGCCCGCGCCGCCCGTCAGGCTCACGAAGCGCAGCTGCTGGCCCGGGCCAACGTGGTGGGCGTGGGGGTGGGTCTGCGCTATACCGGCGGGCGGCCCACCGGGGAAGTGGGGCTGGTGGTGCTGGTGACCCAGAAACTGCCCGCCGCACAGCTGGCCCCAGGCGACCTGCTGCCGGACGAGCTGGACGGCGTGCCGGTGGATGTGCGCGAGGTGGGGGCGGTGTCGACCGAATAGCGCCACGCGCAGGCGCTACAGTATGTCGCGCAGGCGCGGGTCGAGCGCGTCGCGCAGCCGGTCACCCAGCAGCGTGAACGCTACGGCGATCAGCACCACACACAGCGATGGGGCAATCAACAACACCGGGGTGGAATTCAGCGCCACCCGGCCGTTGTAGAACATCCCGCCCCAACTGGTGACGTAAAACTCGGCCCCTTCGCCGCCCTGGGCGGTCAGGCGGATGCCGATATAGCCCAGCAGCGCTTCGAGGATCACCACGCGCGGGATGGCGCCGGTCATCCACACGATCACCAGGCTGCTGATATTAGGCAGCACGTGCCGCAGCAGCACACGCCCATCCGGCACGCCCACCGAGCGGGCCGCTTCGACGTACAACTGCTGGCGCACGATCAGCACCGCGCCGCGCACCAGGCGCGCCAGCGGCGCCCAGGCGATCAGTGCGAAGGCCAGCACCAGCGTAATGCGCCCTTCCTGCCAGTTGCCGAACGGGGTATCACGGAAGATAAACACCAGCAGCACCGAGAACATCACCGACGGGAAGGCGCTGAAGACATCGGTCAGGCGCATCAGCAGTTGGTCGACGCGCCCGCCGAAGTAGCCGGCCGGGGTGCCCACCAGCACACCCAACCCGGCGGCCAACGGGGCCGCCAGCAGGGCCACGAACAGCGCCGTGCGCGCGCCATAAATCAGCCGGCTGAGGATATCACGCCCAACCGTATCGGTGCCCAGCAGGTGCGCCGGCTGCCCGGCCTTCAGGCCGTTTTGCACCCAGGCCGGGGGCAGGTTATCGCTGCCCCAGCCCAACTGGTGCGGATCAAAGGGCGCCAGCCAGGGGGCGAACAGCGCCGCGGCCAGGAACAGCCCGATCACCAGCAGGCTGAACAGCGCCAGTTTACTGCGCAGCAGGCGGCGCAGCGAATCGCCCAGCAGCCCGCCCCAGGCCGGCGGCGGCAGTTCGGCATCCAAGGTATATTTCGGCAGTTCAGCCCCGGGCATCTTAAGTCTCCTCAGGCCAGCCGCACGCGCGGGTCCAACACGGCATACAGCAGGTCGGTCAGCAGGTTGGCCAGGGCGATGAACAGCCCGTACAGCAGGGTCAGCGCCAGGATCATCGGGTAATCCAGGCGGGTGACCGACTCGTAATACTCACGCCCGAAGCCAGGGAAGCCAAACATCATTTCAATCACGAACGAAGCGGCGAAGAGTTCGAACAACACCGGCCCCAGGTGGGTCAGCAGCGGGATGGCGGCGTTTTTCAGCACATGCACAGTCAGCACCTGTCCTTCGGCCAGCCCCTTGGCGCGCGCGGTGCGCACGTACTCGCCCTGCAGCGCGTCGAGCATGGCGGTGCGGGCCAGCCGGCCCAGCATCGCCCCTGGCCCCAGGGCCAGGATGACCGCCGGGGCAATCCAATCGCGCCAGTCCTGCCAGTCCGGACGCACCGAGATCAGGTGCAGCTGCGAGGCCAGCAGCACGATCAACAAGAAGCCCAGTACGAAGTTCGGCACCGCCATACCGGCCGCCATCAGCAGCGAACCGAGCAGGTCAAAGGCCGAATTGCGGCGCATGGCGCTCCACACTCCAGCCGGCAGCCCCACCAGCACCACCATCAGCATCGCCAGGCCGGCTAAACGCATGGTATAGCCAAAGCGGCTGTCCCAGCGGCTGTGCCCCTCCGGCGCTTCAAACAGAATCTCGTTCACGCTGCGGCCGCGCTGGGTCATCGACGGTCCAAGGTTGCCGCATAGATAGCCGCAGAAAAAGCCATCCGGGCCGTAATCGCCCACCAGGAAGCGGGTGAACTGACGCCACAGCGGCAGGTCCAGACCGAAGCGCCGGTCGAGCGTGCGGGTCACGGCATCATCGGAGGCGAACCCCGAAGTAGCGCGGCGAGACAGGTCGCGCTCCCACGGGCTGCCGGGGATGGCATGCACCATCAGGAACGCGATCAGCGCAACGCCCAGCAGCACAAAAAATGTTCCGATCAGGCGGCGTACCAGATAAGCGAGCATCAGGAATATGATTCTGGGCGGGTAGTTCCGCCGGGCGCGGCGCGCCCGGCGGGTCACAAGGTCATTGAGGAGAGAAGAAGCTGCCTGCCGGCAAGATCGCGCCCGACGCGCAGCCGCGCCGGCAAACG
>JBJSYW010000114.1:0-6284 GCA_046089985.1 Chloroflexota bacterium | reverse complement strand
TTTGTTTTGAGCGGGCGATCTGCAGGTAGGCTTGGGGACCCGGGCGTGCAGCCTGCCGCGGCCCATATTGGACGGGAATATCGAACATTCCGTGCAGTTCGGCAAACTGGTGCCCGCTTTCCGAGGGGGCAATCCGCCGCTGCGCATAATCCAGGTATTTGTTATACAGCACTGGGTTAGTTAACTGATCGTCTTCTGGCGGGTCCGGCTCACGCACCACCAGCCGGTCAACCGACTCGCCCGGCGATTCTGACAGGTGGGAATAGGTTTCTAGCTGTGTGTTCGAGCCTTTGCGATAGCGGGCGTTGGTGCAGGGGATCACCTGGGGTGGGCGCACCGGCTCCTGGCGGAAATACGTGAAGACCGGGGTCGCCAGGGCGGCCACCGGTGGGGTATCTGCATCGAACGGGACGGAGTTGCCGGCCAGGTCTACAGCGCGGGCGCGCACCCGGTACTGCCGTCCGAAGCGCAGCCAGGGCAGGCTGCCGGGGAGCACTTTGAACTTCGCCCGCACCCCGCTCTTGAGCCAGCCGCCGGATTCTGAATCAGTGTCCTCCGGCCGGACGATCTGGTTGTTCTCATCGTACGCGCCGCCCGGGAAGGGCACGCTCAGGCTCCACCCGTACCAGCGAAACAGGGCCTGGTTCACACGCAGCGTTTTTTCCTCGACGCAGCCCTCTTCCGGCGGTGCAGACTTCATCGCCGATGTCCCGACCCAGCCCTCTTCATACGGCGGTACGCCGGGGGGCAGCAGCTGCTGGGTAGTGTAAATCGTCTCACCCACCTGGTATTCGCCCGTGCGCTGGCACAGTGCGAACCAGCGCTGGATGTCTTCGTCCCAGATATCATAGCGGTAGCCGCGCACCAGGTCGGCGGAGCGCAAGATCTGTTGTCCATCGGCGTTCGTGCCGAACAGGCTGGTCAGCTTGAAAAGCTCGCTCGATCGCTGCAGCGCGCCGGCCAGTTGGTTCGGGCGGTCCAGGTCGACCACGCTCACCCCGCCGCTGCGCATGGCCGGCAGGTCGTCTGCTTGAGTCCAGCCCTGGTCGAGCAGGGGTTGGTCGCGCGACCCGCCGCGGAACATCGATCCATAGTTCTTCATCTGGAAGTACTGGCTGTCGGTGTCAACGATCACCGCTGCATAGCGATCTGTATCACCCAGGGCAAGGTGACGCTGGGACAGGGGGTGGGTCTCGAGGGCGCGGAAAGCCTGCGCTCCACTACCGTTGATGCGGTAGCGGGTCCAGACTTCTGGAATGCTGAGCTGCGCGCCAGGCGCTAAGTGGTTCAACGGCCGCACCGTGACGCACCCCGGCTCGTTGCCGCTGGGGATCTCGTCTGAGTACTCGATCTCCAGGTCGATCACCAACCCAAGCAGGCGCATCAGCCAGGGGTATTCGGCCAACGCAGCAGCCTGCCTGTGGAAGTCGGGCCGGCTGAACTTGAACGGCCGGCGGGTCACCTCACCCGGGCGCCGGTAGAACCGGTCGTACGCATCCAATACCTGCAGTTGGTTGTCAATGTGCGGGTCCTGCGCTTCGATTGGCAGCCCGGCAGGCAGGCCGGCCAGCTTGCGCAGGGCGCTGTCCAGGTATGCCAGGTCAATCAACTCGTTTTGGGTCCAGGCCCGCCGGCGTTTGCTGCGGATCAATTCTTCCGGATGGCCCGGCTCTGGCAGGCTGATCCCCGTGGATTGGTTGATTTCCTGGTTAAAGCGCGCCCGGATCTTTTGCACGTTGCGCACCACCTGAGAGAGCTCACGCTCCGGCTTGCCCAGGATCTCATAGGCGGTATACTCTTTAAATTGGTAGGGCGTCACCCGCGTGGTTTTGAAAATGCCTTCCCACAGCTGCGCCTGTGCCGGAAAGCCGGTTTTATGGCCGGGCTGTGCCTGTGTTTCTTCCCAGGTTCCCCCAGGTTTTAAGCGATAGAAGACCACCTCCCAGTCTACCGTGTTGATCACCGCCGGCCACCTGCTGAAAGTCCGGTACTTGTCCAGCGGGATTGGCTCCGGGTCCTCTTCCCGGCGCGGCATGTAGGTCAGTTGGGGGCTGACGAAAATGCTGAGCTGCAGCCGGGCCCCCGGCCCCCAGGTGCCCTGTGCGCCTTTCTTGATCCCGTTCGGGAGGGGCGTGAAAAGGATGGTTTCAGATGGGACCAGTGTGCTCATGTTAGTGGCTCCCTTTCAGAACACCGGGTGGGTAATCGGCGAACGCTTCACAGTAGGCAGCCCAGTCGGGAGGCAGCACGCACTCGACCAGCGGTTCGTCGGGCGGCTCGCCCTGTGCCCGAACGGCGTGGTGCAGCGCGGCCGGCTTCTGCCCGCCAGAACGGAACTCTCGGTAGATGGATATCTCGGCGTCTGTGCTAAAGAACAGCACTTCCACTTCGACCACCAGGGTCGCCTGGCTCCATACCACCTGGTCCTCAAACCGGTAGTGCAGTTCCATGGTCAGGGTGATCGAAATGTGGATCAGGCCCAGCACGCTCAGCGAACCGGCGATGCGCAAGTAACCGCCAACTTCGGTTTTTCCTGCTGTGCCATCCGCCGGCTCAATCCACAGGAAGTGGATGCCCGCCATGATCTGGACGCTGCCGCTGGCAACCACCAGGTCGAGTGCGAGGTTGCCCCCGAACTCGAGCATGGCTTCCACCCCGATCACGCGCTCGGGTGAGACGGCGATGCTGAAAAAACCTCCGCCGGCGATCAGCGAAACGGTGACCGTGAAGGGCCGGCTGCGCTTCCCAAATTCAAACCACATCTGGACGCTGCCGGTCTCGAATGGCAGGATGATCTTGCTGTCCAGCAGCAGGTTTTGCAGGGCGAACATGCCCATCGGGACGTCTGGCAGCGGCAGGGAATAGCCAACGATGGCCTGGCTTTCGTCCACCTCGATATAGGGCGGGTCGACGAACTGATCCAGCGGGATGGCCTTTCGCAGCACATCCAGGAAGGCCAGCGGACCCGTGAATTCAAAGTCATCCGGATCGATGATCGGGGTCAACTGGGATTTCTGACCGGTGCCCGAGCGGAACTCGAGCGCGCGGAAGCCGGCCCGCAGCACCTCGCCAAAGGTCAATGAAAAGTTCTCCAGGCGCCCGGAGATGCGCTGCCCGGCTGACCCGGCGTCGCTGCCTCGGTTGATGGTCTGTTCGAACAGGATCGAAAGCGAGGCGGGGGTCGAGCCGCGGCGGGGAGAGAAACCGAGCACCGAGAACTCCGTATCGTCACTGCCCAGGAAGCGGTCGGTGCTCCAGGCCATCTTGGTGATGGTTTGATCGCCGCTGTGCTCGGTGGTGACCTCCGGCAGCCGGGTTACCAGGTCATTCAAATCCGGGCTCAGCAGGTCAAATAGGTTTAACCCCAGCAGCCGCGTGTCGGCGGCGAAGAATTTCTGTACCAGCGCTCCAGGCGCTTCGCCCGAACGAACCCGCTGAGCCTGGCGGGCAGAGCGGGTCTGCTGCGCCTGAGCGAGGTCTTCCAGGTTGTCCCCGGCATAGCTGACCACGCCCAGCGTGTAGGACAGCCCTTTGATCTGAAGTTTTGGGGTAGCGATCCCGCCGGCCTGGCTGCCAGAAAAAGCAGCCGAGATCGGGCCGCCGGTCAGTTGGGCGTAACAATGGGTGGGGTTGGCCGAACCGGCCAGGTAGGGCGGAAAATACTTTAATTGGACGGGCTGTTGATTGCCCACCAGCTGGTTGAGCGCTGGAACGATGGCTGTGGCGTCTTCGAGCAGCGGGTAGACATCCTTGCCAACCAGGCGCACGCACCAGTGAAAATTGATCAGGTCCACCGCGCCCTTGCCCTGCCGGCCCACAAACGCCACCCGCTGGCCGCGTCCGGCTTGATCCGCGGATCGAGCGCCGTGCAGCAGCACCTGCCGCCGGGCAGCATTGCTGGTATCGTTGAATTGAACGAATGGGCTGTACGCGAAGTGGAACCCCAGACCGGCGTCCGGCAGCGGCGTGAATTCTGCCGGCTCAATGCTGTCCTTGATAAACATCAGTTCGCTGGATAAGCTGCTCCAGTTCCCGTCCAGGTCTTCTGCCTGCATCTGGAACCGGTGCGGCTGGTCCTCATCCGTATAAGGCCAGAATGCTCCCTCCGGCTCGGATGTGACCACCTCCTCACTGCCCACCAGCTTGGGCGTCACCCGGTCCAGGATGCGGATGGTTTGAAACGGCAGCGGAAGGTTCTTTACCTTTTCCAGTTCTCCAAACGGCTCATTGAAGGCGCTTTGCGGGGTGCGATACGTGCGTTCCGATTCAGTGATGATCAAGAAAGTGCGTTTGCTCAGGTAGGCTACCGGGTGGTTATTTGTGGCGCTGCCCTGGTAGATCTTACGCTCGGAGATGGTGACCTTGCTGGCCTTGTGCCCGGTGGGCCACAACTTTCCCGGTTCTACCACTTCCACATAGCTGTCGCGCCCGAGATCCAGGCTGTGGCTCCAGTGGCTGACCGAGAGTGGCTCCGTCTCTCCGGCGGCGCTCCAATCCGCGCGCAGTTCCAGGCTGGCCCCCAGGGCAGACAGCGAGAGCTTCTCAACCTGGATACAATCTTTGATCCGCCTCGAATTCTCCCTAATAGCCGTATAGTGGATATTGGCCAGCGGCAGCTGCAGCGCGCCCGGCCCGCTCATCCCCGGGTAGGCATACAGCACTTTGAGGATCGCCGGCTCTGGCGGCTGCCAGCCGGCGGCATGGTAATTTTTGTGCACGATCGTTGGCCCCTTGAACTGCCGGGCGCCAATCTGAATCTGCCCATCGATTGATTGGCCGAGGTGGGTTTTCCATAACTCCGCGGTAACCAGCGAGTGCTTGCTGACCGGGTCGATATGCTCCATAACCACCGGCAGCAGATTATGCACCCAGTTGTACCGGCGGTCGCCTTTCTGGGCCGGAGACAGCGCCAGGCGAAATGGCGCTTCAAGGGTGGTATAGCGCTTCAGCGCGCTGGTCAGGAGTTCCGGTTGGTCGAAGAGATTCGTGTCCAGTTCGGCATCTGGGAGCACGAAAAGCTCGAATTTGCTCCAATCGAGCATCCCCGCCAGGGTGTACGGGATCACGATGTCGGTGTTGGGCGGCGCTTTGAAGACCAGCCAACTCGGGCCGGAGAGCGCGCTGCGGATATCGCCCGGGTCTTCAAGCGCGTCGCCATCAACCGGTTCCGGCACTGTGTCCTCGCCGATGCTCTGCGCCGGGAAGCCAATCGTGACGTAGGACGCTTCGCCGGCGTTATCCTGGATGATAAATTTATCGCTGGGACACCAGTTTTCAAAGTGAATGTACAGGATCAGCAGGTCATCGGGGCGGATCACCAGTCCGCCGAAGCGGCCCGCGTAAACCCGTTCGGGGATTTCATCCGGCTTTTTGCGGATGCGGCCCAGGCCAATGATGCGGCTCAGATTCACCGCCGACAGGGCCTGTCGAAGATTAGCGCCGATGAACGCCTGGGATTCGAGGCTTTGACGACCCGCCATTGTGCACTCCTGTTCCATGCGGCTGCATCTGCAAGAGAGAAGGAATCGCCAGGCACACAGCCGAAGCTGTGGACAGGCGGCGGCTACCAGCGGGAGGTACCGATTAAGGATTCGTGGTGAAAAAAGTCAGCGGCGATAAGGGGTTGATAGAATTCGTCTAATCAACCTGTTGGATTATTATACACCAGTTCAATTGGGTGCCAGGCCCGACGCTGCGTGCCGTCGTGGATTTGCTCGCGACACGAAACGCCGGCCGCCGCCACCAGGGCTTCGGGCGGCGCGGCGCGCACGGCCGGGAACAAGGCCAGTTCACCGACCTTCAACGAGACGTCGATGTGCTCGCTTTCATAGCCGAATGCGCCGGCCATGCCGCAGCAGCCGGTATCCAGCACCTGCACCCGGCAGCCGCAGGCTTCCAGCAGCGCCCGGCTAGCCTGCACCCCCACCGGCAGCCCGTCATCGGCCGGCGGGCGGGCTTTCTGGTAGCAGTGGCCGTGCAGCAGCACGGTCCGCTGCGGCCCGGCGTGCGCCGGTAGATGCTGCAGGCGCGGCGAGCCGTCCGGCCCCGGGCGCACCAGGAACTCCTCCACGGTCCAGGCGCGCCGGGACAGGGCCTGAGCCGCCGCGTCCCCGGGCAGCAGGTCGAGGTACTCGTCGATCAATGCCTGCACCTCGGACGGCTCTACCCCCACCAGCGGCAGCGCTCCGGTTGGGTCGGCGCGCTGCACCGCCGCCAGCACTGCGTGCGCCTGGCGGCGGGCGGCGTCCAGGAAGCCCTTCGAGATCAGCGTGCGCCCGGCCCCG
>JBJSYW010000113.1:0-3283 GCA_046089985.1 Chloroflexota bacterium | reverse complement strand
GTGGGCGGCTACGTGGTGCAGGTCGGCGAGCTGCGCGCCGGCGCGCTGGAAGGCGATTACCCGGCGCGCTTTGCCCTGGCGGAGGCCAGCGAAGTGCGCTGCCCCGACCCGCAGGCCGCCGCCCGCATGGTTGAGCGCATTCGCCAGGTGATGCAGGCGCGCGATACCCTGGGCGGGGTGCTGGAGATCGTGGCGCTGGGCCTGCCGGCCGGTCTGGGCTCGTACGTGCAGTGGGACCGGCGCCTGGAAGCCCGCCTGGGGGCGGCGCTGCTCAGCGTGCAGGCCATCAAGGGGGTTGAGTTTGGCCCGGCGTTTGAGAACACCGGGCAGCCCGGCACGCAGGTGCACGACCCAATCCGCCTGGCGGGCACGCGCCTGGCGCGCCCAAGCAACCGGGCCGGCGGGCTGGAGGGCGGGGTGACCACCGGGCAGCCGTTGGTGATGCGGGCGGCGATGAAGCCGATCGCTACCACGCTGGAACCGCAGCCCACCGTCGACCTGGCGACCGGGCAGGAGACCCCTACCCGCTACGAGCGCTCCGATTTCTGCCCGGTGCCGCGCGCGGTCCCGATCCTGGAGGCGATGGCGGCCTTTGTGCTGGCCGACGCGCTGCTCGAGAAGTTGGGCGGCGACTCGCTGGCCGAGCTGCGCCCGCGCTTCGACGCGCTGCGCCAGGCCCGCCTCGAAGACCTGCCGCAGGATGGCGGCGAACACCTTTTCTGGCCATAAACGGCGCTGGAGTTTCATGGATATCCTGGATCAATCCCCCATTTTCCTGTACGGTCCGCCGGCTTCGGGGAAGAGCACCCTGGGCCGCCGGCTGGCCCAAGCGCTGGACTGGTCGTTCGCCGATCTGGACACGCTGATCGAAACGCAGGCTGGTCTGACCGTGCCCGAGATCTTCGAGAGCGAAGGCGAGGCCGGCTTTCGCTCCCGGGAAACTCGCGCGCTGCAGGAGGCTGCCCAAATCCCCGGGCGGGTGATCGCACTGGGCGGCGGAGCGCTGCTGCACGAGGACAACCGGCGGATCGCCGAGAGCGCCGGGCGGGTGGTGTGCCTGCAGGCTTCGCTGGAGACCATCCTGCAGCGCTTGACCCGCGGCGACGGCGGTCGCCCGCTGTTGAACGGCGACCTGCAAGCGCGGCTGCAGGCGCTGTTGGAACAGCGCGCCGACCATTATGCCTCCTTCCCGCTGCAGATCGACGCCTCGGCCGGTGCGCCGGAGCAGATCTGCCCGCTGGTGCAGGCCCGCCTGGGGCTGTTCCGGGTCAGCGGGATGGGCCGCCCGTACGACGTGCGCATCGCCCGCGGCCTGCTGGACCAACTGGGGGGCATGCTGCAGGCGCGCGGCCTGCACGGTCCGCTGGCGCTGGTCAGCGATGAGAACGTGGCTGCGCTGCACGCCGGGCGGGCGCTGGAAGCGCTGCGTTCCGCCGGGTACCGGGCCGAACTGATCACGATCCCAGCCGGCGAGGCGACCAAGACGATCGAGACGGTTGGGCGGGTGTGGGCCGGGCTGCTGGCGGCCGGGTTGGAGCGGCGCAGCACGCTGGTGGCGCTGGGCGGCGGGGTGGTGGGCGACCTGGCGGGTTTTGCCGCGGCCACCTACCTGCGCGGGGTGAGCTGGGTGGGCGTGCCGACCAGTTTGCTGGCGATGGTTGACGCCAGCCTGGGCGGCAAAACCGGCGCCGACCTGCCGCAGGGTAAGAACCTGGTGGGCGCATTCCACCCGCCGGCGCTGGTGGCGATCGACCCGGGGCTGCTGGACAGCCTGCCGGAGGTCGAGCTGCGTAACGGGCTGGCCGAGGTGGTCAAGCACGGTGTGCTGGGCGATGCGCAGTTGTTTGAGATGGTTGGCCGCGGCTGGGCGTCCGTGTTGGCCAATCTGGACGAGATCGTGCGGCGGGCGGTGGCGGTTAAGGTGGGCGTGATCGGGCGCGACCCGTACGAGCGCGGCGAGCGCGCCGCACTCAACCTGGGCCACACACTGGGCCATGCCATCGAGCTGGCCTCGGATTACCGCGTCAAGCACGGTGAGGGCGTGGCGATTGGCATGCTGGCGGCGGCGCGCTTGAGCGAGCGGCGCGGGCTGGCCCCGGCCGGGTTGGCCGCGCAGGTGCAGGCGGCGCTGGAAGGCCTGGGCCTGCCCACCGCCCTGCCGCCCGGGCTGGACCCGGCTGTGCTGCGGCGGGGGATGGGGGTGGATAAGAAGCGCGCCGGCGGCCAGCTGCGCCTGGTGCTGCCGCTGGAGATCGGCGCCACCCGCTGGAATGTGCCGGCGAATGATCCGGACGAACTGATCGCCTGCGCCGGGTGAGCGGATATCTTTGGGAGGCATGATGCAGTCAATCCTGGTTTTACATGGGCCAAACCTGAACCTGCTGGGTGAGCGCGAGCCAGGGGTGTATGGCAGCCTGAGCATGGCGGAGATCGACCGGCGGTTGGTGGAGCTGGGCGGCAGTCTGGGCCTGCAGGTGCGCGCCGCCCAATCCAACAGCGAGGGCGCGTTGATCGACGCGCTGCATGAAGCTCGCACCTGGGCGGCGGGGGTGGTCTTCAACCCGGGCGGCTATACCCATACCTCGGTGGCGCTGCGGGATGCCGTCAGCGCCATCCGCCTCCCGGTGGTGGAGGTGCACCTGTCGAACGTGCAGGCGCGCGAAAAATTCCGCCGGCGCTCGCTGCTGGCGCCGGTGTGCCTGGGGAGCATCAGCGGATTTGGTTGGTATTCGTACGCGCTGGGGGTGTATGCCCTGGCCGAGAAGCTGGCCGCCTGAGGCAGGCGGCTACGGCAGCCAGAAGTTGATCGCCGCGTCGCCCAGGCAGTCCACCTCAGGCGGCTGGGATGGGTCGTGGATAAAGCGGGCTGCGAGCTGGCGGGCGCAGTCCGACTCTTCCAGCACCGGGTGGCCCAGACCGGGCAGGCTGACAAAGGTTGCGTTGGACAGGCTTCCGGCCACCTGGCGGGCGATGTCGGGCGGTGTGACCGGGTCCAATTCGCCGCTCAACACCAGGGCCGGGGCCGCACTGGTCACGGCTTCGCTCTCCAGCGGGCTGGCCTGCCCGGCGCCCCACATCTGGCACACGTCAAAGACGCGCTCTACATTGTCCACCAGGTACTCGGCGAAGCGTGAGCCGGTGGCGCCGGCGGCCGATTCAGCCACCTGCTGGTTGTTGAAGATGATCTCGTCGTAGCACTCGGTCGAGTAATACGCGCCTTCGCTGTGGGCGCGCCCGCGCTCGATGCCGGTCTCGTTCCAGGGGTAGTAATCGGTCAGCGGGC
>JBJSYW010000112.1:0-7061 GCA_046089985.1 Chloroflexota bacterium | reverse complement strand
CGTCGCATCCGAGAATGAGACCCGGCTGCCGCAGAACGAGGATGTGCGCCTGCTGCAAGCGCTGGCACAGCAGGCGGGCATCGCCATCACCAATGCGCAGCTGTTCCAGGAGGTATCGGACAGCCGGGAACGGCTGCAGCGGCTGGCTGGGCGGTTGGCTGAGATGCAGGAAGGCGAGCGGCGGCGGCTGGCCCACGATTTGCACGAAGATATCGGGCAAGTGCTGGCCTCGCTGGGCATACGGGTGGAACTGGCCGAGCGCCAGTGGGAGGCGGCCTGCGGCGCAGATGCCGGCGGCGCGGCGGCCAACGCCCATGCAGCCGCGCGGGCTGAGCTGAGCGGAGCGCGCCAGGTCATCAATGGGCTGATCGAGTATGTGCGGGATGTGGCGGAAGAGCTGCGCCCGGCCGAGCTAGATGACCTGGGACTGGTGCCTTCGTTGTCGAACTACTTCGAGCGCTTCACCGCCCAGACCGGCGTGCAGGTAGACTTCCGGCACAGCCAGGTCGATGAGCGCTACGGCGACCGGCTGGAGACAGCCGTGTTCCGCATCGTGCAGAACGCGCTGCAAAACGTGGCCCAACATGCCGGCACGGCGCAAGCGGTAGTGCGACTGTGGCGCTCCAGCGGTCACCTGGAGCTGCAGGTGCACGACCAGGGCTGTGGGTTTGACCTGCAGCAGACCCTGGCCGCGCAGCCGTGCATCGGGCTGGTTGAGATGACGGAGCGGGCATCCGCCTATGGCGGGCGCCTGGAGGTAGATACAGCCGTAGGAAACGGCACTCGGGTGACGGCAGATTTTCCGCTGCCCGAACCGGCGGATACGGCAAGCACAGCATAACAGGCAGGCAGCGAGGGGAGGGGTACGATGACAATCGATATTCTATTGGTCGAGGATCATGCCATCGTCCGGCAGGGGGTGCGCATGCTGCTGGAGAGCGAAACCGATTTGCACGTGGTAGGCGAAGCCAGCACCGGGATTGAAGCGCTGCACCAGGTGGAAGCGCTGCATCCGCAGGTGATCGTGCTGGATATCGAAATCCCGGAGGTGGGTGGGCTGGAAGTGCTGCGGCAGATCCACGCCAACCATGCCGGGGTGCGGGTGGTGGTGCTGTCGATGCACGCCCGCGAAGGGTACGTGGCGGAAGCGTTCAAGTACGGCGTTTCGGCATACGTGCTGAAAGGCTCGCAGATCTCAGAACTGGTCTTCGCCATCCGGGCCGCGATGCGAGGAGAAAAATACCTCAGCCAGCCGCTGTCGAAGGTCTCGATCGACGCCTACCTGGAAAAGGCCTCGGCCAACGACCTGGACCCATACGAAACGCTGACCACCCGCGAGCGGGAAGTGTTCTACCTGGCGGCGGAGGGCTGGAGCAGCAGCGAGATCGCCCTGCGCATCACGATCAGTTCGCGCACCGTGGAGCAGTACCGCAGCAATATCCTGCGCAAGCTGAACCTGAAAAACCAGGCCGACCTGGTGCGCTATGCGGTCAGCCGTGAACTGCTGCCGCCCACCGGTGATTGACCGGCAGAATCGTGCAAAAAGACGCTTTTCTCATCGAATTACCGTAGATCTACGGATTGCTTCAGATGTTCAAACAGGTGATAATTTGGAGCATAATTCGCACACTACAGATCGCCGGGACTCAAAGGGTTGGTCACAAATTCTTGGTCAGGGAAGCGATCTTATCTCCTTAAACGGCAGGCATCTGCCGTCCACAGGAAACCTAATAGGGGATGGGGGATTGAGAAGCGCCCGCCCAACGATATGACCAAGGTCATATCGTTGGGCGGGTCGGTTTTGTATAATCGGTGCATGCAGAAAAGCAGCCTGTTTATCCGGCACATTGCCTTACCACAAGACCACGGTTCGTGGGTGTTCCTGTTCAGCCCGCTGCTGATCGGGCTGTTCGCCGGCGGCGCGCTGCGCCTGGCGACGCTGTTCCTGGTGGTGGGCGCGCTGGCGGCGTTCCTGGTGCGCCAACCGGTGACGATGGCGGTCAAGATCTTCAGCGGGCGGCGGGCGCGGCGTGACCTGCCCGCAGCCTGGTTCTGGACCGGCGTATACGCGCTGGTTGGGCTGGCGGCGCTGGTGGGGCTGCTGGCGCTGGGCTACGGCTACCTGCTGGCGCTGGCTGTGCCGGGGCTGCCGGTGTTCGCCTGGCACCTGGCGCTGGTGGCGCGCCGGCAAGAGCGCAAGCAGGCGCTGGTAGAGGTGGTGGGCAGCGGGGTCTTGGCGCTGGCTGCCCCGGCGGCCTATTGGGTAGGGCGCGGCGCAGCCGATCCGCTGGGCTGGTTGCTGTTCGTGCTGGCATGGATGCAGTCGGGGGCCTCGATCGTGTATGCCTATCTGCGGCTGGAGCAGCGCAGCTGGAAGGCCATCCCGGAAACGGGCGAAAAGCTGCGCGCCGGGCGCTGGGCGCTGGCCTGGAGCGGGCTGAACCTGCTGGCAGTGCTGGGCCTGTGGCTGGGCGGGATCACGCCGGGCTGGCTGGGGCTGCCGTTCGCGGTCCAGGCGGCAGAGGCGCTGTGGGGCACGCTGCACCCGGCTGCCGGTTATAAGCCAACAGCGATCGGCTTCCGCCAACTGGCAGTCAGCTCACTGTTCACGCTGTTGTTTATCATCGTTTGGGGTCAGCTGTAAGCAGATTTCTCTTACATTTCTCACTTGATTTTTACCCCACAAGCGCATAAAATGAGAATGGCTGCACGGGCCATTCTCGCCCGCGCGGTACAATCAATTCTGATACTGCGAAGCTGAGGAGAGACCCGGTCAACCGGGAACCGAAGGGGCAAGCCCGGCATGGAAAGCCGGGTGAAACTCTCAGGTAAAAGGACTCGGCTCCGAACAACCTCTGGAAAGCTGCGCAGGCCGGTGACGGGCTGCCGGCACCGACGGTGCAAGCGCCGGCAGGCGCGAATCTCTCAGGTTCCAGACAGAGGCGCACGCATCCTCGGCGTGCGCCTTTTGCGTTGTGCGGACTCAAATCAAATCTGAAGGAGACGAGTATGAACATCCCGAGCAATCTGAAATATACACCGAACGACGAGTGGATCCTGGTGGATGGCAACGTGGGCACGGTGGGCATCACCGACTTCGCCCAGAACCAGCTGTCCGACATCGTCTTTGCTGAGATCGTAGTCAGCGTGGGCGACATGGTCAAGAAAGGCGACTCGTGCGCCACGCTGGAATCGGTCAAGGCCGCCGCGGATGTCTATATGCCGGTGGGCGGCAAGGTGATCGCCATTAACGAGGCGCTGGCCGAGACCCCGGAAACCGTCAACAGCGACCCGTTCGGGGCCGCCTGGATGGTCAAGATTGAGATCGCCGACCCGGCCGAGCTGAACGCCCTGCTGGACCCGGCCGGTTACGAGCAGAACTGCGCTGAAAAGAGCTAAGGAGATCGCATGTTCATTCCGCATACCGATGAAGATCGGGAGGCGATGCTGCAGACGATCGGCGTCAAGCGGTTGGAGGATCTGTTTGAGGCGATCCCGGCCGCGCACCGCTTCCCTGAGCTGGACCTGCCCCCTGCGCTGACCGAGATGGAAGCGATGAGCGAGATGCGCCAGATCGCGGCCGTCAATGAGACGACCCAAGACCTGGTGTGCTTCCTCGGCGCCGGCGCCTACAACCACTACACCTCCCCGGTGGTGGACTCGCTGCTGCGGCGGGGCGAGTTTTATACCGCCTACACTCCCTACCAGCCTGAGATCAGCCAGGGCACGCTGCAGGCGATCTTTGATTACCAGAGCCTGATCACCGCGCTGACCGACATGGACGTCTCAAACGCCTCGCACTATGACGGGGCGACGGCTGTGGCGGAAGCGGTCACGCTTGCCTATGCGCAGTATCGCGGCAAGCGCACCAAGATCGTGCTCTCACCCGCCCTGCACCCCCACTCCCGCCAGGTGGTGCGCACCTACAACGCCGGCACCCCGCTGCAAATCGTCGGCGACGAAGAGACCGACCTGGATGCCGGACCCGAGGCGCTGCTGCAGTACGTCGATAACAACACCGCCCTGGTAGTCGTGCAGTACCCCGACTTCTTCGGCCGGGTCTACGACCTGAAGAAGCTGGCCGACGAAGTGCACGGGCACGGAGCCATGCTCTCGGTGGCGGTCAACCCGGTGGCCCTGGCCCTGCTGACCCCTCCAGGACAGTTTGGCGCTGATGTGGTGACCGGCGAAGGCCAGCCGCTGGGCCTGCCGCTTTCCTTCGGCGGCCCGTACCTGGGCATCTTCGCCACCAAGCAGGAATACGTGCGCAAGATGGCCGGCCGGTTGGTCGGCGAGACGGTCGACAACCGCGGCCAGCGCGCCTTCGTGCTGACCCTGACCGCCCGCGAGCAGCACATCCGCCGCGAGAAAGCCACCTCGAACATCTGCACCAACCAGGGGCTGATGGCGCTGGCGGCGACCATCCATATGAGCATCATGGGCAAACAGGGCTTGAAAGAAGTGGCCGAGCTGTGCTACCACAAGGCGCACTATGCCGCCCAGGCCATCGCCCAGGTGCCAGGCTACAAAGTCTGGTCGGATGCGCCGTTCTTCAATGAATTTGTGATCGAGACCCCCGCCCCGGTGGCCGAGATCAACGAACACCTGCTCGAGCACAACATCCTGGGCGGCTATGACCTGAGCCAGGATTACCCCGAGTTGGAGAACCATATGCTGATCGCTGTGACCGAGATGAACTCACGCGAAGAGATCGATTTACTGGTGGACGTGCTGTCGGAGGTGAGCCATGACTGAGCCTTTGCTGTGCGAACTTTCCGTGCACAACCGGCGCGGGGTGCGCTTCCCGGCCCCGGATGTCCCGCTGGCCGAGCTGCCGCAGGGCCTGGTGCGCGAGCACCTGCCGATGCCGGAGCTGTCGGAAGTGGACGTGGTGCGGCATTTCACCCGCCTGTCACGCATGAACTACGGCATTGACCTGGGGCTGTACCCGCTCGGCTCGTGCACGATGAAGTACAACCCGAAGATTAATGAAGAGACCGCCCGCCTGCACGGTTTCGCCGCGCTGCACCCGATGCAGCCCATCGAAACCGTGCAGGGCGCGCTGTTAATGATGTACGAACTGCAGGAGTACCTGAAAGAGATCGGCGGCTTCGCTGCGGTGACCCTGCAGCCGGCGGCCGGCGCGCACGGCGAGCTGACTGGGATCCTGATCATGCACGCCTACCACAACTCGCGCGGCGACACCAAGCGCAAGAAAGTGTTGATCCCCGATTCGGCCCACGGCACCAACCCGGCCACTTCGGCGATGGTGGGCTTCAACGTGGTGCAGCTGCCCTCGGATGGGCACGGCAACGTGGACCTGGAAGCGCTGAAGGCGCAGTGCGACGACACGCTGGCCGGCATCATGCTGACCAACCCGAACACGCTCGGTCTGTTCGACGAGAATGTGCTCGAGGTGACCCGCATGGTGCACGAGGCTGGCGGTCTGGTATACGGCGACGGTGCGAACCTGAATGCGCTGCTGGGCATCGTACGCCCGGGCGACCTGGGCATCGACGTGATGCACTTCAACCTGCATAAGACCTTCTCCACCCCGCACGGCGGCGGCGGCCCCGGTTCCGGCCCGGTGGGCGTAGCGGCGCACCTGGCCGACTTCCTGCCGGCCCCGCTGATCGGGATCATTGAAGAAGGCGACGACGACACCCCGCCGCTGTACGGCTACGTCACCCCAGACCAAACCATCGGGCGGGTGAAGTCGTTCAACGGGCAGTTCGGGATCATGGTGCGTGCCTACACCTACATCCGCATGCACGGCCCCGAGGGGCTGCGAGCGGTGTCGGCGTACGCCGTGCTGAACGCCAACTACCTGATGAAGAAGCTGTGCGACGCCTACCACCTGCCCTATGAACGCATCTGCATGCACGAGTTCGTGCTGGAGGGCATGTGGGAAGACGCCCCGGGCGTACACGCCCTGGATGTGGCCAAGCGCATGATGGACTACGGGCTGCACCCGCCAACCAACTACTTCCCGCTGATCGTCCACGAGGCGCTGATGATCGAGCCGACCGAGACGGAAAGTCTGCAGACGTTGGACGAATTTGTGACGATCATGAAGAAGATCGCCGATGAGGCGCACACCGCCCCTGAGCTGCTGCACGATGCCCCGCACGTCACCCCGGTGGGGCGGCTGGACGAGGTCAAGGCAGCCAAGGAGCTGGTGCTGTGCTGCGGCGTTGAAGCGCTGGAAGCCGAGCCGGCCTAGCCGGTCTGTGGTTCAAGTCGAAAAATGGCCGCCCCGCCCGGGTGGTCATTTTTCGATTAACGGCAGGTACAGGCGGGGGATGGGCGGGGCCGGGTAGCGGGCGGTGTTCTGCACCCAGCGGTATGCAGCCAGCAGATCCAGGCGGCCGTATCCGAAGCTGGGGTCGGGGATGGTTTCACTCAGCGGGTACGTCCCAGCCAGCAGCGCCTGGCGGCGATCCGCCAGGGTAAGCGTGGGGAAATGGCTGAGCAGCAGCGCCAGCCCGCCGGCGGCGTGCGGAGCAGCCAACGAGGTGCCGCTGGCGGTGGTGTACAGGCCCGACAGGTCGGTCGTGCGCAGGTCCACGCCGGGGGCGACCAGGTCGGGGAAAGCCGGGCGCGTTCCGCCGCACTCGGCCGGGCCACGACTGCTGTACAGGTACGGCAGGTCGTAATGGTCCACCGCCCCGACGGCCAGCGCTTCGGGATAGTTGGCCGGGCTGGGCGAACTGGCCGGCTCCGGACCATAATTTCCGGCCGCGAAGACGGCCGTGATCCCGGCTGCCTGCAGCGCTTGCAGATCGGGTTGGAACTCCAGGTTGCAGCCCGGCGCGCCGAAGGCCCAGGAGGCGTTGACCACCTGCGGCGCGTCCGGGGTAGCCGGGTCGCCGTCGGGGTCAAGCAGCCACTGGAAGGCCAGGTGCACGGCGCCGGCGCTGGCCCGGCCGCGGTCGTCAAAGACCCGCGCCGCGATCCAGCGCGCCTGTGGGGCCACCCCGATGGCCGCGCCGCCGGCGCTGATTTCTGCGCCGCCGGCGCTGGTTTCTGCGCCGCCAACGATCAACCCCAATACCTGGGTG